>JANYJV010000027.1 GCA_025361725.1 Acidimicrobiia bacterium
CGCCGCCGAGCGAGCCTGGTTCCGCAATGGCGGTGATGCGGTCGCCGTCGATCCCGAGGTCGGCGGGGCGTGCGGGCGCGCCGGTGCCGTCGACCACCATGCCGTTCGTGATTGCCAGGTCATGCGCCATCGACGTTCTCCTTCGAGCGGTGCATCTGGGGCCGGACCGAGTGCCGGGTCACGTACCGGTCAATCGTTCCACGATGGGCGCAACGGTGTCGATCGAATCGTCGTTGAAGACGTAGTACGAGAGGTCCCAGCGGTCCCGGCGCTCCGCGAGCGTGGCGCAGATTTGGTCGACCGAACCGATGAGCACATGGGGGCTTGCCAGCACACCGTCCGCGCTGAGATCCGTCGCGGCATCGGGTGGGAGGGAGTCGGCGATGGCGGCCGCGGTGCTTTCCCGGTCGTCGGTCACGATCACGAACGGCACGACGATCGACATCTCGATGTTTGCGTAGCGCGGGCCTGCCGCGTCGCGAATCCATCCGACCTTGCGATCGGTGGCGTCGGCGGTGGCGTCCGGGAGGTTCTGGTCTTCCCACGCCGCGTTCGACTTGCGCGCCGGATTGAGTCCGATGATGTCCGCCTCGCGCGCCGCGATCTTCAGCATGCGCGGCCCACCACCGGCGATCATGATCGGGGGCGTTTCGGCGGGGACGGGATAGGCGGTGTGATCGGTGATGGTGTAGTGATCACCCTTCGCATTGACTTCGCTCCCACTGAGCAGCCCCCTGATGATCGGGATCGCTTCTTCCATGCGCGAGACGCGCACGCCGGGCGCATCGAAGTCCATGCCGGCCTGCTCGTAGTCCGGAGCCATCCACCCCGCGCCGAGCCCGACCTCGACGCGACCACCCGAGAAGTGCGCGATCGTCGCGAGTTCCTTCGCGAGCACGAGGGGATGGCGGTAGTCGTTGTCGAACACAAGACACCCGACGTTCAATTGCTCAGTGGCCGCGGCCGCAGTGGCCATCGCCGCGATCGGTCCGAGCTGGGTGTCGAAGTGATCGCGCAGAAAGAGTGTCGAGAACCCCAAGCTCTCGATGCGGCGCGCCGTGTCGGCCCACGCAGCTCCGGGCGCGGCATCCGAGGTGTGAACACCGAAGCGAAACCGTCGATCGTGGGCCATCTCGTCCATCTCCTGAGTGCCGGGGAGGTGCACCCTCGCACAGTCCGACCGAAGCCTGCAGTGTCAGGACTCCACGTCGGAATTTTCCCGGAAAATATGACGATTTTGGTGGTATTCGAACGTTCGGTCGGGGCGTTGTCATGGCCGCCGGATGCAAAGTGTGATCGTCGGTCCGTGATCGTGCGCATGCGAACATGGCGGGATGAGCGACATGGACGAGTTCACCCTCACTGATCCTGATGGCGTCACGATCTTCGTGCATCGCTGGTTGGCCGAGGACGCGCAGAGCCCGAAGGCCGTGGTGCACATCGTGCACGGGCTCGGTGAGCACAGTGCGCGGTACGACCGGCTGGCGCAGAGCCTGAATGCGGCCGGGTATCACATGTTCGCCGACGACCACCGTGGTCACGGGCTCACCGGCGAGGCCATGGGGGGTCAGGGACCGCTCGGACCACGCGGCATGGCGGGAACGCTCGACGCAATCCACGCCGTGAGTCAGTACGCCGAAGGTGCGTATCCGGATCTGCCGTTCGTGCTGCTCGGTCACAGTTGGGGATCGTTCCTGGCGCAGAAGTTCGCGATGCAGTGGGGGAGCGAGCTGCACGCGCTCGTGCTCACGGGCACCCGGCTGCTGCTGCCGCCGATGCCCGATCCCACGAGTTTCAATGCCGAGTTCGAACCCGCGGCGACGCCGTACGACTGGCTGAGCCGGAACGCCGACGAAGTGGCGAAGTACATGGCCGACCCGTGGTGTGGGTTCTCACCCGATTTTCCGGCGGCCGAGATGGCCTACCTCGTCGGCGGTCCAACCGAGGCAGTGCCCGAGACCCTGCCGATCCTGGTGATGAACGGTTCGCGCGATCCCGTAGGTGGCGAGTCGAGCGGTCACGCGTTGGTGGAGGCCTACCGGCAGGTGGGCGTTGACGATGTGAGCTTCATGTGTTACTTGGATGCCCGCCACGAGGTGTTCAACGAGACGAACCGCGCCGATGTCACCGGCGATCTGATCGAGTGGCTCGACGAACGTTGCGAAGTCACGACCTGACCGAAAGGGTCCGAAGGCCAAGCGCGGAAAGCGAGTGAGACGGCTCAGACGTCGAGGCCGATGGCGTTCGGGTCGCCGGCGATCTGGCCGCCGTGGTTGATCCAGTCCATGACCACGGCCTCGCCCTCGGCGGGGTTGTAAATGTCTTCCTGGCGTGACCATTCGCCGTTCCCCGCGTACTCGAGGATGGTGATGCACGCGAAGCGGTAGACCGCGTCACCACCGGCAGGATCGGGCAGCACCTGCCACGGGAGAAAGACCACGCGGTTGCCGTCGATCATGTGCCACTCGACGGGAAACTGCATCATGGGCACCGGACCCATGAGCTCGATGATCTTCAAGCGGATGGCTTCACGGCCGACAATGGTTCCGAAGTGATGTTCGACCCACTCGCAATCCTGTGTGTGCAGGTCGGCCCAGGCACTCCAGTCGCCGGAATCGCCCGCGGCGATGAACGCGTGGAACGCAGCTTCGACTTCTTCGCGCGGATAGCTGGTGTCGGTCATGACGATCTCCTCGGCTCGGCCTTGGTGTCGGGCAGCGTAAAGCCCACGACGGCGCCCCCGCCCGGGTGGTTCCGAGCGAACACCGACCCGCCGTGGCGCTCCACCACCTGGGCGACGATCGAGAGACCGAGGCCCGAACCCGGCTCAGTACGCGCGACATCGGAGCGGTAGAAGCGGTCGAAGACGTGCGCGAGATCGGACTCCGGGATACCGGCCCCATGATCTCGGACCTCGACCGTCCGGCCGTCGACCGAGACGTCGATCTCACCGTCTCCGTGCTTGATAGCGTTGTCGACCAGGTTCGAGATAGCTCGAGTGAGCGCCTTGCCCCGACCCGTCACGGCCGATGCAGACTTCACGGCTGCAGTAATGGGGCGATCAGTACGGCGCCGGGCCGCTTCCACCACCGCGAGGGTCGTCTCGCCGAGTTCGACGGTGCCGACGGGCTCGGTGTCGGTATCCGGGTCACGAGCGAGATCGACCAGCTCGGACACGAGGTCGGTCAGCTCGCGAACCTCATAGCGGATCCCTTCCGAGACCTGGCTTCGTTGCGCGTCGGTGAGTCGATCGGCGCGGTCGAGCAACTCGGCGTTGGTTTGGAGACTGGTGAGGGGAGTGCGGAGTTCGTGGCTGGCGTCGGCGACCAACCGCTGTTGGCGGCGACGGGATTCCGCGAGGGCACCGACCATCGTGGCGAAACTCGCGGTGAGGCTGCCCACTTCCCCGGTCCCGCCCGAAGGAATCTCGCCGTCGAGGTTGCCCGTGCGCGCGATGGTCTCGGCCGACCGCCGCAACCGAGTGATCGGCGCGACGAGCCGCGTCGCGAGCAGCCATCCGAGCACGGCCGCGGCGAGCACCCCGCCGACGGTGAAGAGCAGCAGACGAAACTGCAGCGAGGACAGCACGTGGTCGGTCTCCGCCAGGCTGCGCCCGAGTTGGAGGACGCCGTTGTCAGTCGTGCGAGCCACCGTCACCATCCGGTACTTCGTGCCTCGGATCTCGACGGTGGTGAGGTGCGGCTTGCCGTCCCGGGTGGCCGCGGCGACGGTTTTGGCGTCGACGGGAAGGCGGACGCCGCTCTCGAAGCATTGCGTGACCGTGCCGTCGGAACCCACGGACTGCGCGACGTTTGCCCGTCCTGGTCCGGTGCACGGGGGCGATGAGCGACCGGGTCCGCCGTGATCGCCGTCGCGATCGCTGCTGAAGGCCGAGAAGTCGCGTGCCTGGGAGAGCAGGGAGTCGTCGACGGTCGCCTCGAGCCGGTCCGCCGTGTTGAGGTATGCCGCGGTCGCACCGAATGCGGACACCAATGCGGCGATCGCCGCCATGCTGAGCGCGATGCGCCAACGCAGGCTCACGCGCGTGCGACGTAACCGACGCCGCGCACTGTGTGCACGATCCTCGATTCGTCGTCGCCCTCGGTCTTGCGGCGGAGGTAGCCGATGTACACGTCGAGTGAGCGAGATCCGGTCTCGAAGTCGAAGCCCCAGATGTGCTCGTAGATCTGATCGCGGGAGAGCACGATGCCGGCGTGTTCCATCAGGAGTGCGAGCAGATCGAACTCGGTCTTGGTCAGGTCGATGGTGCGGTCACCGCGCGTCACGATGCGGCGAAGTGGATCGAGGTGGAGATCGCCGACGACAAGTTCGGGCTCCTCGGGCCCGGCCGAGTTGCGTCGCAGTAGCGCGCGCAGGCGCGCCAACAGCTCGTCGAGCGAGAACGGCTTGATCACGTAGTCGTCGGCGCCCGCATCGAGGCCGGTGACTCGATCCGAGACCTGATCTCGCGCGGTGAGCACGAGGATCGGTGTGACGACGTGACGCGCGCGCAGGCGGCGACACGCCGTGAGCCCGTCGATCGTGGGCATCATGACGTCGAGGACCAACACGTCGGGTGCGAACTCGTCGAACGCCGCGAGCGCCTGCTCGCCGTCGCTCGTGGCACAAACGGTGTAGCCCTCGAGTTCGAGCGCGAGCACCAACGCGTCTCGAACACTCCGATCGTCTTCGGCCACGAGCACCCGTGCGGTTTCCATGCACCGGGACTGTAGGAGGTCTGCGCAAGAGGGTTGTAAGAGCCGACGCGCCACGTTTTCGTTCAGTTCTTACGGCCGTCTGTGCTTGTTCTCGCGTTGGTCCTCGATGGCGCGCTCCGTCGACTTGGCGCGCTCCGGCGTGCCCGCAGTGATGATCCCGAGATACGGGACCTTCAACGTGACCTCGACGATCGACGGCTTTGGCGCCGGCCCCCCAGGTCAAGGCCCGCCTCGCGCGCGTGATCCCGTGCACGGTGTGCGACTTGGCCAGGACTTTCCCTGCTTCTCGCGTGGCTCTTACGGAGGACTCGGTGTGGTCTTACCGGGCGGGCGCAGCATGATCCCCATGACCAACCACTCCGTCCTCACTCCCCGCCGCCCCGGCCGTCGGATCGCCCACCGAGCGCGGGTCACGACGACCGCGTTGAGCATTGCGGCGATGACTGCCTTGGGAATTTCGATGGCGGCCACGGCGACGGCGACGACGGCCTCGAGTTCATCGACCGCCACCAAGACTGCGGCCGCCCAGGTCTCGACGGCCACGACCCCGACCACTGCGGCGGCCAGCACCGGATGGGCGGCGACCAGCGGCTCGACGTCGAACACGGCGACCACCAACACCGCAACGACGAACTCGGGATCCACCGCGGCCTCCACGACCGCGAACACGTCGTCACAGGCGAGCTGATCATGAACGTGTTCGTCGATGCATTCCGAGCCATGGGTACCGAGGTCGAAGTCACCGTGATCGATGGGGACCCGGCGCTGCTCAACGTTGCGAGCCAGCGGATTGCCGACCTCGAGCAGCGCTGGAGCCGGTTCATCGCGTCGAGTGAAGTGTCACGCTTGAACCGGGCGGGCGGAGTGTCGACCCGGGTGTCGGCGGACACGCTCGCGCTCGTGGCGCACGCGCAGGAAGGGTTCGACCTTACCGGTGGCCGCTTCGACGCGTTGCAGCTGACTGCGCTCGAGCGGCTCGGATACGTCGGCTCGTTCGAAACGCTGTCGCCGGCAAGTGGCACCGATGGTGTCGCGCGTCTCGTCTCCGTCCCGCCACCATCGAACCGGGTGGCACGGATCGAGAGTGATGCGATTGCGTCGACCGTTCGGCTCCCGGCCGGATTCGGCTTCGATCCGGGTGGGATCGGCAAGGGATTCGCAGCGGACCTCGTCACCGAGGAACTGCGAGCACTTGGGGCGGCGGGAGTGTGCGTGAATGTGGGCGGCGACGTTCGAGTCTCTGGCACCGCGCCGCACGGCGACGTCTGGATCATCGCCGTGCGCGATCGTGCCGATGACGAACCGGTTGCCGATGTCGCGGTGGCGGATGGCGCAGTGGCGACGACGTCACGATCGCGTCGACGGTGGCGCGGGCCCGACGGCCGTGTGCATCACCACATTGTCGATCCCGCTACCGGGTCGAGTGCTCTGACCCCCGTGGTGCATGCGACCGCCATTGCATCGGAGGGTTGGCGCGCCGAGATCTTGGCGAAGGTTGCGTTTCTCGACCGCGCCGAGGGCATTGCCCTCGCCGAACGCGTCGGCGCAACCGCGATGGTCGCTACCGCCGACGGGATCGTCACCGGCCACGGTTGGGCGGAGTTCGCCCGCAGGGCCAAGAGTGGGGAGCAAGAGGCGACGCCGATGGGGAACGACTCGGCCCACGCGGACCCAGCACCGTGGCGTCGCCGTGGCCCGAACGGCCCGGCCCGCAGGGCCAAGAGTGGGGAGTTGGTATGAGTCACTTGTTTTGGTACACGGCTCGGGCCGCGGGGATTGTGGCGTGGGCGCTCCTTGCAGCGAGCGTGGTCTGGGGGTTGTGGCTCTCCGGGCGGGTGCGGCCCTTCGGTGTGCGGCCCGCATGGGTCCTTGACCTTCACCGGTTCCTGGGCGGCCTGGCGACGATCTTCGTCGGCGTGCATGTCCTCGCGATCCTGGCCGACTCTTATACGAGCTTCGGTCTCTCGGACGTGCTCGTTCCCTTAGCGTCTTCTTGGCATCCGCTCGCAGTGGCGTGGGGGGTCGTTGGGCTCTACCTCATGCTCGCGGTGGAGCTCACGTCGCTCGCACGCAAGCACTTGCCGAACCGGATCTGGCGTGCGATTCACATGAGTGCCTTCCCGCTCTACACCTTCGCGACGATCCACTACCTCGCGGCCGGTACGGATGCGACGAACCCGATGTCGTTGGCGGCGATCGTCGTCGCAACTGGTTGCATCGTGGCGTTGACCATCCGCCGCGTCTCGGAGATGCGTGCTCGCGCCGCCCGCCGGGCAACCCGGACGGCGCCGTCGCGAATCCCGTCGCGGGTCGAAGCACCACCCGCTCAGGTACACTGACGCCTCGGTTCTCGGCCGGGCCGGGCGGGTCTGAATGTCGTTGGGTGGCGACTGATGCGAGCGCAGTTTCGCCGATTGCTCACCAACGGACCGCTGCTGACGGCGGTGGTCGTCATCACCACGCTTGCGTTTCACGCCGTGTATTTGCTGCCGCCAACCCGTCGTCTCGCCCAGTGGTTGATGCAAGAAGACTTGATGGTCGAGGACATCACCTTCGTGGCGATGTTCGCCGCCAGCGTGCTGTCCCTCCTGCTCGCCCGGCGCACGCGTCGGGACCACCAACCGGCACTCGTGCGTGGTTCTTCGTCGCGTTGGGTCTTGGCTTGTTCGTCGTTGCGATGGAAGAGATCTCCTGGGGACAATGGCTGTTCTTCTTCAAGACGCCCGGGTCGTGGAAGGCGATCAACCGTCAAGGCGAGACGAACCTGCACAATCTCGACGGACTCTGGGGGCGCTCGGAGTGGTTGCGACTCGTGTTCGCGCTCGGTGGCCTCTTCGGCGTCCTCGCCAATCGGTGGCGGACCCTCCGACCGATCGCCGTCCCTCCGGCGATGCTCGGCTGGTTCGTCTTCATCACGCTGTACGTCGCCGTTGATGCCATCAACGACTTTGCGCGTGAGTCGTGGATCCTCAGTACGTTCAACCCAATGTCTGAGTGGGTGGAGATGCTGATCGGGCTGAGTGCGTTGGCCTACATCTTTCTCAAGCGCGACGAGTTCCGAGCCTCGGCCACATCGGTCGGTGGTACCGCCAAGCTCCGTTTGGCGGCCGAGCGCACAGACCATCGAACCGCTTGAGGTCTCACCTCGACGCGCCGATACGCCGAGGTGCGCGGAATCGGCTTCGGTGATGTCCTCGCGGCCGCGCAGGCCGGCGAGGAGGCGGGCTTCGCCGACCTCTACCGCGATTTCGCGCCCGGGGTTCTGGGGTTTCTCCGTGGCCGAGTGCCGCGCGAAGCCGAAGACGTCGCGGCCTCGGTGTGGCTGGATGTGGCCCAGAGCATCGGCCGCTTCGTCGGCGACGAGAAAGGCTTCCGCGCCTGGCTCTTCACCATCGTCCGGCGGCGCATGTTGAACGAGTTCCGGCGGCAAGGGCGCGATCACTCGAGTCCGCACGATCCGATGGTCATGCCCACGACCGCGAGCATCACCACTCCTGAGGGCGAGGTCCTCGCGCACCTCGACTCGGTCGAAGCGCTGGCGCTGATCGGTTCGGTCCTGCCGCCCCTTCAGGCAGATGTGGTCCTGATGCGAGTGATCGCGGGCATGCCCGTCGACGAGATTGCGGACGTCTTGGATCTTGCGCCCGGACACATCCGGGTCCTCTCCCACCGCGGGCTGAAGACCCTGGCCGAACATTTTTCTCGACATGCTGTAACGCACGGACCTGGTCCGGGGATTTCGGAGGTGCCATGACTCACGATGACTTCCTCGACGCCAACACGGCCGAACGCCTGCTCTCCGGAGCGGTGCCGGCTGCGGACGCGCCCCCGGGATACGGAGCAGTTGCGTCGGTACTCGCCGCCGCTGCGTACCCCGGACCCGTGCCCGAGATGGACTTCGAGGAACTTGCCCGAGTTGTGCGCGGTACGGCGGACCGCCCTGGACCGTCGCCCACCCGGAGGTCCCCTATGCTCGGAAAGCTGCTCACCATGAAAGCTGCGGCTGCGGCCGGAGTGATCCTCATCGGCGCCTCGGGCGCGGCTGCCGCTACCGGCACGTTGCCCGGTTCGGTGCAAGGGGTTGCCCACAGCACGCTTGCGCACGTCGGCGTCGACGTCCCCGATGACGACGCCAACAAGAACTCGACCGACTCGAACTCGGACACCACCACCACGGTCCCAACCGATGGTTCCGCGCCGGGGTCGACCCCCGCGGTCGGCGGTACGGTCGACACCAACCACGACGGCACCATCGATGCGACCGACGCCCACGGTCAGGACCCCGCGACTGTGCCGGGAGCGACCAACGGCGACGACCAGTCCGGTGATCACCAGGCCAACGACGGCCACCACGATGGCGTGGGAACCCCAGTGCCGTCTGTCCCGACTTCTGACCCGGCGACCGACACCTCGGGTGGCTCCGGCTCGGACTCATCCGGCGACTAAACCACCGGCTCCGGTTCCACGCACCACCTGACCGCGCGCAACCGCACCGCTCACCGACGACGAAAAGCGTTGGCGAGCCGGCGGTGCGCGCGGTCAGGCTCATTGCATGACGTCTGCGTTCCAACGCGATTCATCGGTGGTGCCCGACCCGTCGGTGGCGGACCGGTTCCTCTCCGACATCCCGTCCACCTGGTCCGCCCCGAATGTCCCCCAGGGCGGGATCTCCCTCGCGGCGGCGACTCGGGCGATGGGCGCAGCGCTCGGTGACACTCCCATGGTGTTGCGATCGGTCTCGTGTGTCTTCGCCGAGCCGGTGGAGGCCGGACCGGCCGAGATCGACGTCACGGTCTTGCGTCAAGGTCGATCGGTCGCGCAGGTGACTGCCACCATGCGGACACCGGGCCGCCAGGCCGGCCTGACCGCCATTGCCGTCTTCGGTACATCCCGGCCCGGGTTCGAGTTCACCGACGTCAGCCCGCCGGCGTTCCCTGACCCAGCGTCGCTCCCACGCTTTCGGGACGGCATTCCGGAAGGCATTGAATGGGAGGAGGACTTCGGACCGTTTTCGATCTGGGAGCACCACATCGAAGGTCGCCCGGTCGTGGGTCATCCTCCGTGGGAGGACTACGTGCCCACCACGAGCGAGCGCCAGAACCTGCAGCGATTCGACGAGACCCCGAGGCTGGCCGACGGCACGATCGATCCACTCGCGTTGGTGTGCCTCTGCGACACGATGCCGGCCGCGGTCGCGGAACGACTCGGTCAACCGATCGATCACGACTGGTACGGACCGAGCGCCGATCTCACGGTCCACATCACCGGGGTGGCGCGCTCGGAGTTCCTGCTGACTCGCAACTTCGCTCGGCGCGCCACGGATGGGTACGCGTCGGTCGAGATCGAGCTCTGGGATCCGACCGAAGGGCTCGTGGCGTACGGGACCCAGACAATGGTCTTCGCGTTTGCGAATGGGATACCTGAGGGCGAGCAACGATTCCCGCTGGATCTTCGGGGCGCATCGACGAACGCCGGTGGAGTCACCTCGTTCTAGAGTTCGCGCATGATGGACGTGCCGGTCGCGCTCGGCCGGCGCGCCACGACTCCGGAACTGCCGGTCGACCGGCCGCCGACTGCACCGATCGGGTTTCACGTCTTGGCGAAACCGTCGGGACCGATCTGCAACCTCGATTGCTCGTACTGCTTCTTCCTCGAGAAGGAGGCGCTGTATCCGGGTGACCGGTTCCGCATGTCCGATGCCGTGGTCGAGACCTACATCCGCCAGGTCATCGAGTCCCAGCTGACTCCGGAGATCACGATCGCGTGGCAGGGCGGCGAGCCCACGCTCATGGGACTGGACTTCTTCCGGCGCGCGGTCGCCTTCGCCGAAACCTGCGCGCGGCCCGGCCAGCAGCTGCATCACACGATCCAAACCAACGGCACGCTTCTCACCGACGAGTGGTGCGCCTTCCTGCGGGCGAAGCAGTTCCTCGTGGGCATCAGCATCGATGGTCCTCTCGAGCTGCACGACGTCTACCGGGTGGACAAGCAAGGTCGGGGGACGTTCACGCGGGTACGGGCGGGACTGGAAAAGCTCACGCGTGCGGGCGTCGAATGGAACGTGCTCTGCACGGTGCACGCGGCCAACCAGGACGTACCCCTTGACGTCTACCGGTTCTTCCGCGACGAGCTCGGCGCGCGCTTCGTGCAGTTCATTCCGATCGTCGAACGCGTGGACGAGACCAGCGACGAGCTCACCGATCGTTCCGTCGATCCGGCGGCGTGGGGGAGTTTCCTGACCTCGATCTTCGACGAGTGGCTCCGGCGCGACGTCGGCGAGGTATTCGTCCAGATGTTCGACGCCGCGTTGGCGTCGTGGTACGGCGCGCCACCCGCGTTGTGCATCTTCTCCGAGACGTGCGGCGACGCGGTCGCGCTCGAGCACAACGGCGACTTGTACTCGTGTGACCACTTCGTCGAGCCCGCGCACCTGCTGGGCAACATCACCGAGACCCACATGCTCGAGCTCATGGCGTCACCGCACCAGCGGGCATTCGGGAACGCTAAGCGCGACTCGCTGCCGCAACAGTGCCGGGAGTGTTCGGTGTTGTTCGCGTGTCGGGGCGAATGCCCGAAGAACCGAGTGGCCCGTACGGCGACCGGTGAAGTCGGGCTCAATCACCTGTGCGCCGGCTACTTGGACTTCTTCACTCACATCGACGGTGTGATGAAACTCATGGCCGACGCGATTCGCGGCGGCGGACATGCCGGCGAGGTGATGACTGCCTTTGCGAGCGCAGGCCGGAACGATCCGTGTCCTTGCGGCAGTGGGCTCAAGACCAAGCACTGCCACGGCTGAGGGCCGGTTTTCTCCGTCGGCGACGGCGTGTCAGCCGTGACGAACTGGGGCGATGGCAGCGCGAACCGTGGTGAGGCGATCGAGTTGCACCGATGCGCACCGGATCCCATGGGGATGAAGATGCAGTGCAGCCGTGGATCGACCCGGTGGGAGTCGGAGCTGAAGCGTCGGTTTCGAGAAAATCGTGAGTTCCGGCCCGGTGCGCCGGCCGACGTGCACCGAAGTCGAGTGGTGGCGGAAGGAGAAGCTGCCGAGATGGTCAACGCCGCCGTAGGGCCGGAACGTGAGATCGAGAGTCACGGCTTGGGTGCGTCGGCTCGGGTTGACGAAGACGAACGATGCTTCCCGACACACCGGCTGGCCCGTGCCCCGATTGCGAATCGGGTCGACATCGGTGGTGGTGTACAGGCGCGGGGCCTGCAGAAGTTGACGCGCAATGGCCTGCCGTTCGGCTGACGTGGTCGTCGACTCGAGTTCGGAACGCACGGTGGCCAGGCTCCAGGCCACGACCTCCTTGGCGTCGCGTGCAATCGGCGGACCGAGGAGTTGGTCGAGGGTGCCAGTTCGCCCGATACCGAATCCCTTGAAACCCTCGCGGTCGAGGGTGATGGCGTCGAACCCCAACGCGCTGAGGCCGCGCACGAGCGACGAGATCGAGAGCTTGGCTGCGGGCCACTGCCATTCCCCCGACCGCCCCCGAATACCACCGAAGCTCCAACGAAGCGTGGAGGAGTGCAAGTACCCCAGTTTGATGTGATCGTGCGCAGACATCCCGAGGGTTGCGCCGTGCTCGGGGAAATCGACGACGGGCAACTGGAAGACCATTGCATCGCGTGGCAGTTTCCGCTCGAGCGTGGCAACGAATGCTGCGTCGGTGCGCCACTGTCGTTGATGGGAGCGAGGATTCGGTACGAGTGCCGGTGAGGCCTGGTCGAGGATTCCGACGACGACGATCAGTGTCGCCATCAGAGTCCAGGCAAGGCGCGAGCGCGCCCGAGTGCGGCGAGCGATGCTCACCCGGATGCGATCCAGTATTCGTCCGAACGCGACCATGCTCGCGAAGGCGATGACGATGGCGATGCGGGTCCATGCCCGAACGCCACTCAGGCCAGTGAGTTCGAGGGCGCGGCTGACGCCACCGCCGGTTCCGAGCACGAGCGCGGCCAAGATCAAGATCCCGAGGCGCGCTTCGAACGACCAGCCGCGGTGGGCCGATCGACGTGCGGCGCGGACGACGAGGGCGCCGAGCGCCACGACGAATCCGATACTGCCGGCCAGGCCGAGCATGGCAGTCCCGAAGCCGCGCTGATTCGTTGCGTAGAGCTGATCGGCGATCCATGAAAACGGCCCGAATCGATGTTGGCTCACGGGGCTGAGTAACTCGACGATCCGCAGTGGGTACGCCTCGGACACTCCTGCCCGGCGGTCGGGAACGCCGAGCAGGTTGGCGGGGTGACTCCATCGGAAGAGGAGGGTCGGCAGGTTGGCGAGCACAGAGGTCATGAGACCGACGAATCCGAACCCGAGAGCGAATCCAATCCGGCTGGGTCGCCGACGTGCGCACGCACCGACCACCGCGCAGATCCCGACGAGACACAGGAGGAAGGCGAGGTAGTAGATCCCGGTGACGCCGATCAGCGCGACACCGGCGAGCAACCAGCGCATTCGCCACCATCCGGCGTGATGGCGCAGGTCTCGCCAGGGGGGCAACGCCGCGTCGGGCCCTAGGACTTTCATGCAGAGCAGGACGATCGTCGGAACGCCGATATAGAACGCGAGGTTCTCGTGACCCGCGCCATTGCGGAAGTGATACGGAGCCAAGGAGAAGAGCACGGCGCCGGCGAGGGCGGCCGACCACGACAGCCGCAGCGAGCGCAGCGCCGGAAAGGCGGCGAACGCCGTCATCGGAAACGTCAGGAGCCAGAAAAGGTTGAAGGTGAGCGGAACGTCGTTGGTGACCTCAACGATCCCTTTCTTGATCGTGTAGGCGAGCAGATCCCCACCCATCGGCCATTCCGCCCACTGCTGCTCGAACGGTGCATTGAGTTTCGGGTTGTGGTTGAACCAACCCGTTTCATGCACATTTTTGATCAGCATGAGGTCGAGGGTGGCGTCCGCTTCGTCGTCACCCTGCGCGTGCGCGTACTGGAAGGGCACGTGCAGCGGTTGATTCCAGATGTGGGCCAGCACGCCGATTGCCACCGACGACAGCACTGCTGCGAGCAGCGCGCCGACGACGAGAGAACGAGACCGGGAGCCCGGTCGCCTGCCATCCAACGATTCGATCGGGTGAGCCTACGAAATCTCGCGCGACGAACCGTGTCAGTGAGATGTCACCTGCTGTTCGCGTCGGTGACCGATGGGAGAAGCGTCATGGCAACCTGAGTCTTCGATGATGTGAACACCCAGAACACCACCCACCTCGGGAGATCCGATGCCTCGATTCGCAGTCCTGAACGTCCTGCTCAGCCGGCTCGGAAGCCGCGGTGCACTCGACAACGTGGCCGACGTGCTGCGCGCGCGGGCGAAGCTCGACGCGCACGTCGCGGAACTCGAAGCCCGTTTCGCGCACGCCGCCTAGACAACTGCGGCGGGTTCAATCCGCCTTGAGCGCAGCTCGCGCGGCGGCGAGGTCGCTCAGTTGCTGTGGCGACATCGTCGGATAGTGCGGGTCGATGTCGAGCAGGGTTGCCGCCAAGGCCTCGGCGATCACCAGCCGCGCGAACCATTTGTTATCGGCCGGGACCACGTACCACGGCGCAGCCTTCGTACTCGTGTGCCGGATCATGTCTTCGTAGGCATCCTGATACGCGTCCCAGGATTCGCGCTCGTGAACGTCGAGCTTCGAGAACTTCCAGTTCTTCGCCGGCTCGTCGATGCGTGACAGCAGCCGCCGCTTCTGCTCGTCCTTCGACATGTGCAGGAAGATCTTCACGATCGGGAACCCGTTGTCCACCAGGGTGCGTTCCCAGTCGTTGATTTCGCGGAAGCGCCGTTTCCAGAGCTGACCCGTGGCGGTCTTCGGTGGCAGGTGCTGTCCTGCGAGGAACTCGGGGTGGACGCGTACCACGAGCACCTCTTCGTAATGAGACCGGTTGAAGATCCCGATCTCTCCGCGCCGGGGGAGATCCCGCGTCGTGCGCCAGAGGAAGTGGTGGGCGAGCTCATCGGTCGAGGGTGCCTTGAAGGACACGACCCGCACGCCTTGCGGGTTCAGTCCCGTCATCACATTGCGGATCGCGCCGTCCTTGCCCGCCGCGTCCAACGCTTGGAGGACCAGCACCAACCCATACGTCTGTTGCGCAGCGAGCCGGGTCTGGAGATCTGTCAATCGCTCGATGCTTTCGGCGAGCCGGATGGCCGCGGCCTTCTTGGTTTTCACGCCGTCGGTACTGGCGGGGTCGTGCATGGCGAGGTCGAAGGACTTGGCGCTCTCGATCCGGAACGGCGCGATCAGATCGTCGATTCGGGCCCGTTCGTCGTTGGCGGTGGCCATGGTCGCTCCCGAGTTCGGCGAGAAGCAGCTGCGTTACGGCGTGTCTCCGGTCCCGACGCGCGCGATCGCCAACAACGTGTCGGCATCCTCGGGGTCGGGCCCGAGCTCCAGCGTGCCCGCGAGCGCAGCGAGCGCCGACTCGAAGGCCGCGACGTTGGGTGACGCATCGCTCGAACCGACGGCGGCGACGGTGATCACGGCGAGATCGTCGTCGCGGGCAATGGACACCTTGAGTTCATCCGCGCGTTTGGCGAGCGTGGCGGCGAGTTCCTGGACGATCCGAAGCACCGTGAGCGAGGACCGGGCGTCGATACCGTCGCCGAGATCGATGGCGACGAGTTCGGCGTGCGTCCCGACGTCTTCCCGAAGGACCTCGAGTTCGACCCGGATGGCTTCGGTGAGTCCGGTGGTGAGGTCCATGCCCGGCCCGATCGCCAAGCCGAGCAGAGGCGTTCCCGCCGCGCGTGTTTGACGGAGTCGTTCGAGCGCCCACATCCCGAGGGCGCGGCTGGCCTCGGCTGGATTCTTCCGTCCGAGGCGCGCGGTCAGATCGGCGGTGGAACGATGCGATTCTGCGAGTTCTGCGCGCAGCGTGCGCATCCGGGTCTCGAGGTGCTCGGTGCTGCGCCGGCTTTCGTCCAGTGCCTTCGTCGTCGTGTCGAGGGTCAACGTGGTTCGCCGGGCGTCGGCGCGAGCGCGATACCAGGCCGCCGACACACTCATGAGTACAAGGGCGAGAACGCTGACGATGATCCACGCGACGGTCGACACCGCCTCGGTTTAGCCGATCCCGACCTTGCGGACCCGGACGCTGACGCGACTTTGACGCGTCGCTACGGCGAGCGGCGCGGTCGACGTGTCGTGGTGGTTCACGGTGCGAGTTCGCCGACGGCCTCGAGGAGCCGGGTCACGTCGGCCTCACACGTATAACCGGACACCCCCGCCCGCACCGCGCCGGTCTGCAGCCCGAGCGCTGCCATCGTCTCGATGGCGTAGTAGTTGCCGCTCCATACCGCTATCCGGCGATCGGCGAGGTGAGCCGCAACGGCGTCGGGTTCATGCCCGGTCAACGTGAAGCTCACCGTGGGAGTGCGATCGAACACCGTGTTCGGACCGTGCACGACCACGTGCGGGAACGCCTGGAGGCCGCGCAACAGGGGCTCGAAGCGTGCGCCCTCTGCGGCGGCGATTTCGCCGACACCGGTCTCGAGCAAGAACGCCGCCGCGGCACGGATGCCGGCGATGGCCTCGAACGAGACCGTTCCCGTCTCGAACCGTTCAGGTGCCGCGTTGGATGCGGGCCGGACCTTGTAGGGCGTCAGCGTCTCCCGCAGATCCGGCGCGATCCACATGACCCCAGAGTGAGGGCCGTACCACTTGTACGGCGAGGTGACGAAGATGTCACACCCCAGCGCGTCGAGGTCCACCGGTGCGTGGGGGACGAGGTGCACGCCGTCGACGAAGACGCGAGCCCCGGCCGCGTGGGCTGCTTCGATGACCGGTGCGAGGTCCGGCATGGTGCCGAGCGCGTTCGATGCCCCGGTGATCGTCACCCACTTCGTGCGCGGACCGATGCGATCGATCACCGCTTCGGGATCGAGGCGGCCCGTCTCGATGTCGAACGGCGCGAGCACGAGCTGTGCTTCGCGATCGTCGGCCGCGAGTTGCCACGGGGTGACGTTGGCATCGTGGTCGAGGCGGGTGCCGACGATCTCGTCGCCCGGTTCCCACCCGCGGGCCAGGACACGCGTCATCGCGAACGTGAGCGTGGTCATGTTGGCACCGAAGACGATCCCTTCGGCGTCCGCGCCGAGCAGTCGTGCGACCGTGGCGCGCGCGTCGTCGACGAGTTCGGTGCTCGCGGTGGACGCGGCGAAATGTCCGTGGCCGTTGGCGTTGTCGCCCGAGCGCAGGAACTCCGCCATGGCGTCGATCGCGGTGTCGACCATCTGGGTGCCGGCCGGCCCGTCGAGGCGCGCCCAGTCCGGTCCGATTCCAGGAAATCGTTCGCGCATCCCGACGACACTAGGAGGGCGCGCGGATAGGTCCAAGCGTCGTCGAACTACCGAACTGGTCTCCCGCTCATGTTCACTTCGTTCACGGGCCGCTCGGGCCACGGGCGAGCGGAAACCACTTGAGCGCGAGTCGCCTATCCACTCGCCCTCTATGGGCCGGCACGGGCGTACTCGGCGGTGGTGACGAGGCGCTGGTGGCCCAGCGGACCGATCCGGCGCAGATCACGCCGGGTCTTGAGGTCGTGATGGTGATGGCAGACCCGGCCCAGGTTGACGAGCGAGGTCTCGCCCCGCATCGCGACCGGGACGTTGTGGTCGATCTCCAGGTGGCGGTCGATCTCGCAGCCCGCGATGACACAGGCTCGGTCACGGGTCTCGACCGCGGTGCGGAGTTGCGCTGGGATCGTGCGACCGAAATGCGCGACGCGGGTCACGTCGACCCCGTCGATCACGACCGCCTTCACGATGCTGTCGGCCGCGAGCCTCCGGGCGACTGCGACCGGGATCGGTCCGATGCCCTCGATCTCGCAGACCTCACCGCGATGGGTAACACCGCGTGCATACGCGGCGTGCGAGATGTGCAGCACGACCATCGCCAGCGGTCGACCCCCGCGGGTCCTGGACTTCGGCGGGGTCGATCCGGGTGGAATTGGCGCGCCCTCTGCCTCTGGGTCATCGCCCGGGTCGGCGGCCGCTCCACCTGAGGAGCGGGTGCAGAGCGCGACGAGCGCGTCGAACGCGACGGCGTCGGGGTGTTCGATGTTCTTGGCCTGCCGGTTGCGTTCGAACAGTTCTCGCTCGAAGGTTTCGAGACTGGCCATGATCTGCGCGGTGCGGTCGACCGGCCCGCGAATGTCGATGGCGCCGGTCCCGTCGGGCAGTGTGCGATGGCGGAGTGATCGGTTGGCGCGGATCCGTTCGTAGTTGTCGAGCTCGCGGGCTCGGCTCTGCGCCGCAGCGGTGACCCGATCGCACTCCGCCTTGAGGCCACGTACCCCGGAACTCTGTGC
>JANYJV010000089.1 GCA_025361725.1 Acidimicrobiia bacterium
GTGGGCCAACCGGTGCCCGTGCCCTCAGGGGCGCCGCGCTTGGGCGCCGACACGGATGCTGTCCTGGCTGACCTCGGCCTCGACGCGGCTGCGGTCGCCACGTTGCGGGCCGACGGTGTGATCACGTGACACCGGATGCGCAGACCCAACCGGTGGTCGACGGCGTGTTTGCCGACGATCCCGCACGCCTGCTGGGCGCTCGCTGTGAACTCTGCGAGCAGACCAGTTTCCCGCGGCTCGACGGATGTCCATATTGCGGCAGCGAGACGATCACACCGGTCGAACTCTCGGATCACGGCGCGCTGTGGGGCTGGACGACCGTGCTCCACGCGCCGCCCGGATATCTCGGCTCCGTGCCCTACGGATTCGGCATCGTCGAGCTCCCCGAAGGCGTGCGCGTCGTCACTCGGCTCGCGGTCCCCGAGGATTGGTGGAGCTTCGGGCAACCAATGCATCTAGGCACGGCCGAAGTAGGCGTCGATCCCGATGGCGTCGTGCTCACGACGTGGGAGTTTTCGCCGTGAGCACGACGAACCGCGTCCCCGTCGATGTCATTGGGATCGGCCTCCACCCCTTCGGCCGGTTCGAGGACCGCACCGTCACCGAGATGGGTGTCGCCGCAGTCCGAGCCGCCTTGCACGACGCGGGCATCGACTCCAGCGATCGACCCGGCTTCCAAGCTGCCTTCTGCGGGACCGCGTATTCGGGTGTGGCCGCCGGCCACAAGGTCCTCGGTGCCCTGGCGCGTACCGGCATGCCCATCGTGGACGTCGAGGCCGGGTGCGCAAGTGGCGGCGCGGCCCTGATGCTCGCCGCGAGCGCGATCCGCGCCGGCCAGTACGACACGGTGCTCGTCTTCGGTATGGAGAAGATGCCGCGCGGCATCATCCGTTCGAGTTTCTTCGAGCCGTGGCGCGAGCACGCCGGGCTCGCCGCCACTCCCGCGTACTTCGCGCTCCGCGCGCAACGGCTCATGCGCGAGCGGGGACTCACCAAGGAGCACCTTGCCCAGGTCGTGGTCAAGAACCGCTCCCACGGTGTGTTGAACCCGGATGCGATGTACCAATCCGAGACGTCGGTCGACGCGGTGCTCGCGACCCGGGTGGTGTGCGAGCCGTTGCATCTGCACATGCTCTGCTCACCGAACGAAGGTGCGGCCGCAGTGGTTCTCCGCCGAGGGACCGGCAGCTCGGGGGCAGTACGACTCGAAGCTGCCGTCCTGCGTTCCCACCTTCCGGGCAGCGTGCTCGGCGAGGCCACTCCGTTGGCGGGTATCGACGATTCGGACATCACGCCACCGTCGACGCTCGCCGCCGACGCTGCGTATGCGGAAGCGGGCATCGGGCCGGAGGACGTCGACGTCGTGGAGTGTCAGGACACCGACGCCGCGCGTGAACTCCTCGGCTGGGAAGAACTCGGGCTCTGCGTACCCGGCGATCAGGCCCGAATCTTGGCGTCGGGCGATGCGAACCTCGGCGGCGCACGGCCGATCAACCCGTCGGGCGGATTGTTGTCCAAGGGCGAGCCCTTGGGCGCATCCGCGCTCGGCCAGGTGGTGGAACTCGTCCGCCAACTCCGCAGCACCGCCGGCGCCCGACAGGTACACGGGGCCCGGGTTGCGCTGGCCCACACCGTCGGCCGCGGCGCCAACGCCAGCGTCACCATCCTCACCCACTAAACCCAAATTCCCTCTCCAATTCGCGACTTTTTGTCTCCAGATGGCGAAAAGCGCGACCCCACAGCCAAAAAGTCGCGGAAAAGGGCAGGTGGGCGGGGGCGCGAGGGGTGACCCCTCTCAGGGGGCAACGCGGGCGTTGTAGTCCTGGATGACCTTGGTGGCGGCCGCGGCGGCGGCCTTGAGCGCAGCCTTGGGGTCCGTGCCTTCGCTCAGCATCTTGGTCTCGGCGTCACGCACCACATCCCGCACACCGGCGTAGTCGCCGATGACCGGGCCTGCGGTCGCGACGTCGTCCTTGCCGTTGAGTAGTTGGTCGTAGGCAACCTTGTACCCGGGCTCTTTCGCCCACTGGGCCACGAGGACCGGGTCCTTGACCGATGACTTGCGGATCGGCACGTAACCGGTTTCGGCTGCGAATGTCGCCTGGGTGTCCGCCTGCACGAGGAACTTCACGAACTCCCACGTGGCCGCGATCTTCTCCGGCGCACTCTTCTTCGACATGTAGAGCGCGCCCCCGCCGACGAGCACCCCGCCCGAACCGCTCGGCCCCGGCATTGCACCGACGCCGAGTTCGACACCGCCGCTCTCCCCACCAGCGAACACCTGCGAGATCGTGCCCAACGACGCCGAACTGTCAATGGTCATCGCCTGGACTTTCGAGCGGATCCCCAAGAGATTGTCGAACCCATTCGGGCCGCCATCGGGGTTGGTGCGAGCCAGTCCGGAATCGACCATGTCCTTCATCCACGCAAACGTGGCCTGGCCGGCGGCGCCGTCGAACTGCACCTTGGTCGCGCGGCTCTTCCGGCCGTTCTCGTTGTCGACGTACAGCGTGTTCGCCTTCGACGCCCACTGTTCGAGGTACCACGGGTTCAACTTCAGTCCGAAGCCAGTCTGGTACCCGACGTTCTTGAGCTTCGCCGAGTACGCCTTCACCTCGGCGAGCGTCGTCGGCGGCTTCTCGGGATCGAGACTCGCGGCACGGAACGCGTTCTTGTCGTAGAAGAGGACCGGGTTCGAGACGTTGAACGGCATCGGGTAGAGCTTGCCGTCGACGGTGTAGCGCTCGACCACGCGATCGACGAGATCCGAGCTGTCGTACTTATCGGCCTTGATGCAGTCGCTGATAGGCACGATCGACTGCGTGTCGATCATCTGCTGGGTTGCAGTGTCTTCCATCTGAGCGAGTTCGGGCAGGTCACCGGTCCCCAGGCCCCCGACCCACTTGCGCAAGATCTCCTCGTAGCCGGTTTGGTTGACGAGATCGACCTTGACCTTGGTCTGCAGCGCGTTGAACTTGGTGACGAGCCGTTGCAGGGACTCCTCGTTCGCCCGGTTCAGGCCGTGCCAAAACGTGATCGTGACTGGCCCCTTGGCCTTGGCCAGCGCCGCAACCGGGCAGGCGTTGGCACCTCCGCTCGAAGGCCCGCCTCCCCCGCCCGACGAGCCACCGCCAGCCTTGCTGCTACTGCTACTGCTGCACGCGCCGAGCGCGAACACCACCACGCACGCCAGGGCGAGCACACGAACAAACGAGAAACGCGACATCTCAAACACTCCGAATCGAGAGGATGGGTCAGCCTTTCACAGCACCGGCGGTCAGACCACGGACCAGATGCTTCTGAAACAACAAGAGAATGATCGCGATCGGGATCACCGCGATGACTGCGCCGGCGAACGTGACGTTGACCGCGTCCAGGCTGGTGGCGCGTAGCTGCTTCAAGCCGATCTGCACCGTGCGCAGCCGATCGTCCTTGGTGGCGAGCAACGGCCAGAGGTACTGGTTCCACGCACCGAGGAATCCGAACACCGTGAGGGCAGCGATCGCCGGGCGCGCCAGCGGTACTGCGACGCGGATCATGAACCGCCAGTGGCCGTAGCCGTCGAGCGCGGCGGCGTCAGAGAGGTCGCGCGGCACTTGCAGGAACGCCTGGCGGACCAGGAACGCGCCAAAGCCCGTCGCGAGGAAAGGGACCGCGAGCCCTTGATAGGTGTCGTACCAACCCAACGCGTTGACCGTGTCCAGGTTTGTGACGACGGTGACCTCGAACGGCACCATCAGCGTCGCCAGGAACACCACGAACAAGGTCCGCTTGAACGGAAATTCGAGGAACGCGAACGCGTACCCCGCGAAGATGGCGGTCACCACTTGTCCGGCGGTGATGGCGATGGTGACAATGAAACTGTTGAGGAGGTACTTCGCCATGTGCCCGCCGTTCCAGGCATCGGCATAACTCGACCAATGCGGGTGCGTCGGGAAGAACGTTGGCGGCCGGGAGGCGATGTCCACCGGCCGCAGCAGCGAGTTCACCACGGTGATGTAGATCGGGAACAGCACCACAACCGCGAGCACGGTGAGGATCGTGTAACTCCCCGCCTTCCTCAGCCGGCGCACGCTCGGCGATTCCCACCGCTTCGGTTCAGCGCGCATAGTGCACCCGCCGTTCCAAGACGCGCATCTGTATCAGCGTGAGCCCGAGGGTGATCACGAACAACGCGATCGCCAAGACGGCGGCCTTGCCCGGGTTGGCCGCATGGTTCGCGGTCGTGAGTTCACTGTAGATCGAATAGGTCAGGACGTTCGTGCGTTTGAACGGTCCGCCGTTCGTGATGATGTCGATCTGGCCGAAGCTCTGGAACGCGTGGATCGAGCCGATCACCACGGCAAAGAACAGGGTGGGTGAGAGCATCGGCAACGTCACCCGCCAGAACCGAGTCGTCGCGCCCGCACCGTCGAGGGCCGCCGCCTCGTACAGATCTTCGGGGATCGCTTGCAGCCCGGCGGACAGCAAGATGAACGTGAGCCCGAGCGTTTGCCACACCGTGACCAGGGCGACCGCGCCCAGTGCGAGATCCGGATTCTCGATGATCGGCGGCGTGGGGTTGACCCCCAGCCATGGCAGCAGACCGACGATGGGATTGAACAACATCGAGAAGATCACCGCCGCCACCGCGACGGACGTTGCGACCGTCGAGGAGAAGATCGTGCGGTAGATCCCGATGCCTTTGAGCTTGCGGTTCGCCGCGACGGCCAACGCCATCCCGAGCGCGATCCCCGCAGGAACGGTGAGGAAGGCAAACGCGATCGTGGTCTTGAGACTGTCGACGAAGCTGTCCGAACCCAAGATGTCTCGGTACTGATCGAAGCCGACCCACCGCTTCGGAAGGTTGGGGAACGGCGGGTTCAGGTAGAAGCCCAGCTGAAAATTCCGGAGGAACGGATAGAAGATGAAGACCGCGAAGACCGTGACCGCAGGGAGCAGGAGCAGATAGCCGAGCGAGGCTTCTCGGCGACGGCGCTGGGCTCGCGAGTTCGTCACCATCTCAGGGTCGCTTCACCCGACACGCTGCTCGGTCGCGGCGTCGAATCGATGGGCGTGGGCGTCGTCGTAGCGCAGCCGCACCGAGTCACCCATGGCGGGCGGGACGATCTCGGTCGCCTGACGAACGATCACCATCGTGGCATCGGCCAGGCGACAAATCACGTGCCGTTCGTGACCCAACGATTCGATGACCGCGACCGTCGCGTCGATCCCGTCATCGGTCGGCGCACCCACCTGCAGGTGCTCGGGTCGTACGCCGATCACGGTGTCGGGACCGATTCCGGCCAGCGCACCCGGGATCGTGTTCATCGGTGGTGTGCCGATGAATCGAGCGACGAACAGATTCGTCGGTCGCTCGTACACCTCCTGCGGCGGACCGACTTGCTGCAACACGCCGTCCTTCATGATCGCGATCCGGTCGCCCATCGTCATCGCTTCGACCTGGTCGTGGGTGACGTAGATGACGGTCGCTTCCAGCCGTTGTTGGAGCTCGACGAGTTCGGCGCGCGTTTGCACGCGGAGTTTCGCGTCCAAGTTCGACAGCGGTTCGTCCATGAGGAACGCCTCGGGATCTCGGACGATGGCGCGCGCGAGCGCAACTCGCTGCCGCTGGCCACCCGAGAGTTGACCGGGCTTGCGGTCGAGCAGGTCTGCGAGCCCGAGCGACTCCGCCGCGGACTCCACCTGCGCGGCCCGTTCGTCCTTCGGGACGCCGCGGGTTCGGAGCGGGAACTCGATGTTCTTCCGTACCGAAAGGTGCGGATACAGCGCGTAGCTCTGGAACACCATCGCGAGATCGCGATCCTTGGGCTCGATGTCATTGACGACCCGGTCACCGATGGTGATGGTTCCCTCGGTCAGCTCTTCGAGGCCGGCGATCATCCGCAACGCAGTGGACTTCCCGCACCCTGACGGCCCGAGGAGGACGAGGAACTCACGATCGGACACCTCGAGATCGAGATGATCGACCGCAGTCACGTCCCCGAACTTCTTGGTCACTCCCTGGAGCAACACCCGTCCCATGCGCGGGGAGGATAGAGCGCAACGCGAGGTGTCAGGCGGTACTCACCACGAACGAAACCGAAGTGGTCGCGCTGCCCCCGATGTTGAGGGTCGCCGCGGTACGGGCACCCTCCACCTGGCAGTCGCCGGCGTCGCCCTTCACCTGCTTCGCCACGTCGAACAGCATGCGGACACCAGACGCGCCCACGGGATGGCCACACCCGATGAGCCCGCCCGACGGGTTGATCGGCAGCGGGCCGTCGGCGAAGACGTCACCGTTCTCGATTGCCTTCCACGACTCCCCCGGCTCGGTGATCCCGAAGTGGTCGATGGCCATGTAGTGGGTGGTGGTGAAACAGTCGTGACACTCGATGGCGTCGAGCGCGTGCACATCCGCGAGGCCGGCGCGGTCGAAGGCATCCGTGATCGTGCCGCGCACATGAGGGAACACGAACCGTGCACCCGCGGAGTCGGCCAGCTTGCCTGAGTAACTCATGCGCGCGGTCCGGTGGCCCCAGCCCGCGATCCGCGGCACCGCCGCGAGGTCCTGCCCGCGCGCCCGCGCCCACTCGCCCGCGAACTCGGCGTTCGCGAGCACGACCGCCGCCGCGCCATCGGTGATCTGTGAACAGTCGTGGCGCCGCAAGCGGCCGGCGACGCGCGGGTTGTCGTGATCGTCGCCGGTGAACGCGCCCTCGGGCAGTTCCCACCGCCGGGTCTGCGCGAGCGGGTTGCGGCGAGCGTTCGCGAAGCTGCTCTGCGCGATCATCCGGAGGTAAGCATCGTCCAGCCCATACCGGCGGTCGTATTCGTCGCCCAGCGTCGCGAACACCTCGGGCCACACCATCGGGATGCCGTCGGTCTCTTCCGGCACCCATGCCGCCGCGCCGAGGTTCGCCACCGCCGCCGCGGTCCCGACGTTGCGCATCATTTCGACACCGACCACCAACGCGACGCCGTACCGCCCGGCTTCCAGGTCGGCCATCGCGGCCAAGACCGCCACGCTTCCCGACGCGCACGCGGCTTCGTG
>JANYJV010000031.1 GCA_025361725.1 Acidimicrobiia bacterium
CATGGTGGAGATCGGGGTGACGGGCACGCCCTTCCGTGCGGCGACGATCGCAGTTGGAGCGGCGATGGCCGCCGAGGCCGATGGCGCCCATGCGATTTGGTATCCGGATGCACTCGATCGCGCCCTCGACGGGCAGCGGGAGTCCGACGAGATCCTCGCCAGTGTCGGGCTCGATCCAACCGATGGTGCGGACCCGCTCATCACGGTGTCGGCCGCGGTCCTCGTCGCCCGGCGCGTGCGGGTCGGGATCTTGGGCTGGGATCCGGGTGCAGACGCCGGCCGCGCCGCCCGCGCGGTTGCCACGCTCGCCGATCTCGCTCCCGGCCGCGTCATGGTGGCGTGTGCGGGTACGGATGCGTCGCTCACTGAGTTGGCCGAAACCCTGCGTCCCGATTTGGACATCGAGCTTGCGGTGTTCGGGAAATCACCGAGCGTCGCCGCTCACCTCGGCTGGGGTTGGATTGGTTCGGGGCTGTCCGCAGCGTCGCTCGCGAAGCACGCCGGTGACGCCGGCATCGTCGGCCCGATCGGTGTCCATCTGCCGGTCTTCGTGCATCAGGACGGAGACGTAGCCCGTCGGGGCGCATCCGGTCCCCGGCACGGGTGGCCCGAAATCAACGCCGACGCGGTCGTGGTGGGAACCGGTGCGGACCTCGAACGCGTCATCAGTGAGTACGTCGAGGTCGGCGTGATGCGGATCGTGATCGACAACGCGTTGCCTGAGGCCCTCCCCGAAGAACTCGAGTCGTCCCAGGCCGTGATTCGATCGGCCATTCGCACCGCCCGCCTCCGCCACCGGGACCAGCCGTGAGTCCGTTCACCAACGTTGCTGATCTCGCCGCACAAGACGTGCTGTGGAAGGTGCGCGCCGATCCTCGGCGAGCCGACGTCGAGATGAGCAACCGGGCCGGCGTGCTGCCGTACTTCGTCCCCGTCGGTTCGGCATTGGGTCGCGAGGTTGTCGTCGATGGTGCCCCGCGATTGATGTTCGGCTCGAACAATTATCTCGGCCTCGCCGATGACGAGCGCGTGCTCGACGCGGCGCGTGTGGCCATCGACCGGTACGGCGCCGGGTGTACCGGTTCTCGTCTGATGAACGGGACGCTCGAGCTCCACCTCGAGCTCGAGGCCGAACTCGCGTCGTGGATGCGACGTGACGCAGCGCTGGTCTTCACCGCCGGCTACCTCGCCAATCTCGCGACGATCAGCACGCTGTGCGGACCGGGCGACATCGTGGTGGGCGACGCGCGCAACCATGCGTCGATCGAGGATGGCGTCAAGCTCTCCGGCGCGCGCTCGGTCACGGTGCGCCACAACGACTTGGACCAACTCGAGCAGAAGCTGCGCCGGCTCGACGGTCCCACGCTGGTGGTGTGGGACTCGGTGTTCTCCATGGACGGTGACGCCGTCGACGTCGACCGGCTCGTGGAGATCTCGCGGCGCGCCGGTGCTCGCACCCTGATCGATGAAGCGCACTCGCTTGGTGTGCTCGGTCCGGATGGTGGAGGGGTCTCGGCCGCGGTCGACCCGACACCCGATCTGGTGATGGGAACCTTCAGCAAGTCCCTCGCCTCGTGCGGTGGCGTGATTGCGGGCGACCGGGATGTCATCGAGTACCTGCGGTTCCACGCGCGGCCCCTCGTGTTTACCGCCTCCGCAGTGCCGGCGGCAGTGGCCACGACCCTCGCGGCGGTCCGTATCGCTCGCACCGAACCGTGGCGCGCCCAACGCGCCCGCACCACCGCGAATGCTCTCGCCAACGGTCTGTCCAACGCGGGGTACCAGGTCACCGGTGCCGCAGCCGCAATCGTCGGGGTGCGGGTGTCCGACGAATGGGCGGCGACTTTGGCCTGGCGGGCGCTGATGGATGCCGGGATCTACGTGAACGTCGGGGTGTATCCCGCCGTGCCGCGCGGCAACGCGATCCTGCGGTTGAGCACGACCGCGGCCCACACCGACGCCGACATCGAACAGTGCGTTGCCACGTTCGCTCGAGTGGTGCGGTTGTGAGTGACGCCACCGACCGGGTCCGGAGCGTGGTGGTCCCGCGTCTCGCGAGCGCGCTCGGTGTGGAAGCGGCGCTCGTCACCGACGACTTGGACCTCGTGACGCTCGGGCTGTCGTCGCTCGAGATGATGGAGATGGTCTACGACGCCGAGGAGCACCTCGACCTCGAGTTTCCGGAACAGATTCTCGCCGACGTCACAACCGTCGGCGGCTTGATCGCGGCGTTGGTCGGCGAGATGGAGCGACCGGCCGAGCGATGATCGCAGATCTCCTGGAACTCATCTCGACGCGGGCCGACGAATACGGCGACAAGGCGGTGTTCCGCTTTCTCGATACCGGCGCGGAGTGGACGTACTGCGATCTCGTCGCCCGCGCCGAACGCGTCGGCGCCGCGTTGGCCGCGCAGGGTGTGCAGCCGGGCCAGAACGTGGGGATCCTGACCGAAGATCGGGCAGCTTTTTGCGAAGCGTTCTTCGGTGCCCACGCCGCGAGTGCGGTCCCGGTGCCGCTCGGTGTCGCGGGCCAGATCGAGAGCGACGCGTGGCGGACGGTCGTACTGGATCGAGTGGCGCGGTTCCGGCTGGACGCGATTCTCACGGACCCGGTCATGGTCGCCACACTCGGTCCGGCCCTGGCACCGGCCGTCGTCATCGGCGTGGACGGGTCGACGGGACCGCGTTGCGATTTCAAAGTGGCGGGGTCGCACGCGTTCATCCAGCCGTCGTCGGGAACCACCGGTGATCCCAAGGGCGTCCTGATCAGTCACCGTGCGGTGCTCGCCAACCTGGCCGCGATCGGCGAGCACTGGGAACTCGGCCCGGACGACATCGGCCTCTCGTGGCTGCCGCTGTTCCACGACATGGGCCTGATCGGCACGATGATCAATGCCATCTTCCAGGGCGGGAGCTTGTACCACTGGCCGACGGCCAGCTTCTTGCGCAGTCCGGGACGCTGGTTGCAACTCGTGGGCGAGCTCGGGGTCACCATTCCGATCGCGCCGCCGTTCGCGTTGCAACTCGTGACTCGTCGCCAGGCGCGCCGACCTGCCGATATCGACCTGCGCCGAGTCCGTCACCTGCTCGTCGGTGCCGAACAGATCCGCCCCGATGTCCTCGACAACTTTGCCGAGGTGTTCACCCCCTGCGGCCTCGGCCGTGGTGTCATCAGCCCCACGTACGGGCTCGCCGAAGCCACCCTGGCGGTCACGGCCAATCCACCGGGAGTTCCGTACCGAGTGGTTGAAGTCGGGCGGCACCGGCTCGTCGCCTGCGGTCGGCCGCTCCCCGGAATCGACGTCGAGATCTCTGACGACGGCGAGCTCCTGGTGAGGAGCCCGAGTCTGATGGACGGCTACTTCGGCGATCCGGCCGAGACTGCAGCGACGATGCCCGAGGGTGTGCTGCACACCGGGGACACCGCGGCGATCGCGGACGGCGAAATCGTCATCGTCGGGCGGACGAAGGAAATGATCAACCGGGGAGGATTGCGGCTCCCGGCCACGGACTTCGAGCTCGCGCTCGCCGGCGTGGAGGGACTATTGCCCGATCGGGTGGTGGCCTTCGCGGACGTGACCGAGGCAGGGGAGCGAGTGGTGGTGCTGGCGGAGTCACGCTGGACGACGCGAGCGGGCGAAGCAGTGCTCGCGGCGCGAGCGCGACTGGCGGATGCCGGCCTTCCTGCCGACGTTGTCGAGATCGTCGAACCGGGATTCATTCCCCGCACGACGAGCGGGAAGTTGCGCCGCGCCGCGGCGCGGACTCGGTGGCATCAGGGGCAGATCGCCCGGTAGCGAGCGGCGTGGGCGGAGTGGCCGACGCAAGTTCGGATTCGAAGGCTCGCTCCCACTCGCGATGGCGCCGCTTTGCGTCCGTGACGAACGGCGAGACCCCGATTGCCCACACGATGAATGCGTTCACGACGTTCATCGGGAAGCGCAGCGGCCGGATCACGTCGAGGAACAGCACCACCCGTTCGTCGTCGGTGTCGTTCCACACCTCGTGCTCGTAGGTGTCGTCGAAGAGGAGGCTTTCGCCTTCGGTCCACGTGGCGTACCGGTCGCCGATTCGGATCCGGCAATGTTCTCGGTCGCGTGGCACCTTCACACCAAGGTGGTAGCGGACCACGCCTTTGTACGGCCCACAGTGTGCGGGGATGTGTTTGCCCGGCGCAAGGATCGAGAACATCGCGGTCTTCATGCCCGGCACTGACGCCACGAGTCGTGCGGTCTCGGGACAGCGCGCACAGTTGGCGTCGGCACGGAAACCGAACCCGTACAAGAAATAGGTCTTCCACCGGTCGTCGTCGGTGATCGACGCCTGATCGGTCGAAATGTCCTGGAAGTTCGCCAGCGCGTCACGGTGCTCGAGCAGTTCGTCGAGTTCATCGCGAATTGTTGGCCAGTGGGCCTCGAGCGTCCGGTGCCACGGAAACGCCGCAGTGACGACCGTCCGGGTGTCGAAGATCGGGTCATTCCCGATGAGCGACGCGCGCGCAACGAAACGGTCACACCGATCCAGGAGCCATTCGCCCACCAGGATCGTCAGATCGACCAGTCGGGACCACACACGTCGGCAATGTAGTGAGCGCAGAGACGGCGTTCAGGGGCGACTGGAGATGGGTGGGACATGGGTCGGCAGGCCCGATTCGACGATCTGGGGTCAAGTCAGGGCCGGGATGGCCGAAACCTCTCTTGCGTCGAGATTCGGCAGTCATTCATAGCCGCCGGGCCCGCCGCTACCAACCAACCCAAACCCAGTAGGAGAAAATCAAATGCAGCAGATGCTGGCAAACCTGCGGGCGCGGCGTGAGGACGAGCGTGGTTTCACGCTCATCGAGCTCATGGTTGTGGTGTTGATCATTGCCATTTTGATCGCCATCG
>JANYJV010000090.1 GCA_025361725.1 Acidimicrobiia bacterium
GCCGCTCCCGACACCGCGCTCTTGATCTTTCCCACCAAGGCCCTCGCCCACGACCAACTGCGCTCACTCCGAAGCTGGTTGGTCCCCGGCCTGCGTGCCGTCACCTACGACGGTGACACACCACCCGACGATCGCACCTGGGCGCGCAAGAACGCCACCGTGCTGCTCTCAAACCCAGAGATGATTCATCAAGGAATGCTGCCGTACCACCAGCGATGGTCGACGTTTCTCATGCGGCTGCGCCTGGTCGTCGTCGACGAACTCCACGCGACACGCGGCATCTTCGGAAGTCACGTTGCCAATGTCATTCGTCGCCTCCGCCGAGTGTGCGCGCACTACGGCTCGGACCCCACCTTCTGTTTCTCGAGCGCAACGATCGGGAATCCCACGGAGTTGGCGAGCACGATGCTCGGCGCTCCGGTGCAGTTGGTCGATGACGACGGTTCACCGCAGGCCGAACGGGGTTTCGCGTTGTGGCAACGCCCGCTCCTCGATTCGGTCACCGGGACGCGCGCCTCGGCCAACGTCGAGACCGCCGATCTCCTCAGCCGGTTCGTCGCGGCCGGCCACCCCACGCTCGCGTTCACCCGAAGCCGGCGCAGCGCCGAACTCGTCGCCTCGCACGCGCGTCGGCTCGTCGCCACCCGAGCGCCAAGCGCCGTCGACCACATCGCGGCGTATCGCGCGGGTTACCTCGCCGACGAGCGGAGGGCGCTCGAACAGAAGCTCTCGAACGGTGAACTTCTCGGCATTGCCGCCACCAACGCACTTGAGCTCGGCATCGATGTCGGCGGGCTCGACGCGGTCATCCTCAACGGGTTCCCGGGCACGTTGGCTTCGCTCCGCCAGCAGGCCGGCCGAGCCGGCCGGTCCGGGCAACGAGCTGCCGCCGTGCTCATCGCGGGTGACGATCAACTCGACCAGTGGTACGCGTCACACCCCGACGAACTCTTCACCCGCACCCCCGAGTCGGCGATCGTCAATCCCCACAACCCGTTCGTGCTCCGCCCGCACGTGGCCTGTGCCGCCCACGAACTCCCACTCACCCCGGAGGACTCGGCCTGGTTCGGAGACGGGTTGGACGATGCCGTGAGGGAGCTGGTGCACGACGATCTGCTCAAGCCCCGAGCAGGGAAGATGTTCTGGGCCGGCCGACGACCACCCGCGCCCGGCGTTGGTCTCCGTAGCGGCACCAACTCGGAGTTCACGCTCGTCAGCGCCGAAGGCGACCGGCCGGTGATCGGCACCGTCGACGGCGCGCGCATCTACTCGGTCGCCCACCCTGGCGCCATCTATCTCCATCAGGGTCGCCAATGGCGGGTCGAACATCTCGACGTCGACGGGCGCGAGGCGCTGCTCGCGGCGGCCGACGATGCGGACGAATACACCCAGGCCCGTGAGGAGACCGAGATCGCAATCGTGCGGTCCGACGGGTCCTCGGTATGCGGTGCCGGCCGCGCTTACGTCGGTGTGGTCGAGGTGACGAATCAGGTCGTGGCCTATCAACGGAAACGCACGTCGACGGGCGAGTCGATCGAGATCGTGCCGCTCGACGTGCCACCGCGCACCCTGACCACCGAGGCGGTCTGGTACACGCTGACTCCGTCCGTCATGGCGGCGACGGGGATCGCGCCGCCTCAGATACTCGGTGCGGTGCACGCGGCCGAGCACGCCATGATCGGGATGCTGCCGCTGTTCGCGATCTGCGACCGCTGGGATGTCGGCGGCGTGTCGATGGCGATCCATCCAGAAACGGGCCAGCCCACGATCTTCATCTACGACGGCTATCCCGGCGGCGCCGGGATAGCCCGTCTCGCGTTCGAGGATATGGCCGAGCACGTCCGCGCAACCGCCGAACTGGTCGCGGCATGCCCGTGCGAGGCGGGATGTCCGTCGTGTGTGCAGTCCCCGAAATGTGGAAACTGGAACGAGTATCTCGACAAGTACGCGGCGATCTTCTTGCTGCAAGCCCTGGCTTCCGGCAAGTGAACGGACGCACGCACGCCCCAGCCCGACCTGCTGACCTGCTGACCCGGCGGCGCTATCCCCCGGGCGGCGGAGCCAAGGACACCGTCAGCGACTTCGACGCTAACGGAGGCGTAGACCCGAAGGCCTGGAGCACGACGACGTGCTGGCGGTTGTCGCACTTCATCGGCAGTCGCTGCACCCCGCCGTTCCCCGACGCCGTCGTCGCCCGGATGTCGTCGATCAAGAACGCGACGTTCGAGGCTCGAAGCGTCTTCCAGTCCACCTCGAAACCCTCCCCGACGCCATCGTCGAGGCAGCGCAATGGTCGGTGCACCGCAAACACCTCGATCGCTGGCGGCTTCGGCTGGGCGGGCGGCGCGATCGACTCCAACTCCCGGCAGTCAGACAGGCCCCCGTCGGGCAGTCGGGTCAGGCAGTACCGAGTGCCGGTCCGGTTGGCTCCGGTCCAGTTGGCGCGGTCGAGCCGAGCCGAAAAGAGAGCGGCACCGGACAGATTCGCATTCCGAAGGTCCGAGTCCGAGAGATCGGCTTCGGAAAAGTTCACATCCTTCAGGTTTGCCCCGCGCAGGATGACATGTCGGAGATCGGCGTGGCTGAAATCCGATCCCGAGAAGTCGGCACCGGTGAGGTCGCTTCCGTCGAGCGTCAAGGAGGCGAGATTTTGGCCCGTGCACACGGCGTGCGGCGCGAAGGTGCAGTCTCCGAACCGATTCGACAGCCCTTGGCCACTCGAACTCTGACATCCGACTACCAGCGCTCCCGCAAGAAGCACTGCGCTCGCAATGCCGGGCCGACGCATGGTGTCACGGTAGCAATCCATTCACGGTCCGAACGCGCTGCGCGCCCAACCGTGCGACGGGTCACGCGCACCCGTCGGGGAGGTACGAGCACGCCCGGCGCACCTCCGCACGCGCCCGCCCTATCGCTCCGTCCGTCTCGACGGTCACTTCGGCGTGATCACCCTGACAATCACACGATCGCAGAACCACACCGTTTTCGGATGCGCTCACGCGCGCTGCGGTCACCGCCGCTTCGCCCCCACCGTTGCGCGCCAGCGCAGATGCGGCCGCGAGAGCAGACGCATCCGCCGCAGTGTCGGCGCGGGCCGCAGCTCCCGCGGCGTTTCCTGCCCGGGCGACGCCGAGCGCGACCACCCCGGCGAGGACAACGACGGCCAGCGCGAGGATCGCCACCGAACCTTGCTCGCCGCGCCTCATCGTTCGGTTCTCATCACGGCGGTCGCGCTCAGCGATGGATCCGGGAACAGCAGGCCGACAAGGGGGAGGTCGGTATGTGAGACGTAGTGCACCTCGACGCGGATCGGACCACCGACTGCCGGTCGCGACCCCAGGTCGACGTGGGCATCGCGCAGGACCCGTCGAGCGGCGTCGACCGGAGCGCTCGGATCGCGATCGACGCTCGCGGCGCGCGCAGCTTCGCGTGCGGCGTGGACAACCCCGACGTAATCCCGAACGACGAGCGCGGTTTGAAGAATCGCGAGGAGCAGGAACACGACGAGCGGAAGGATGAGTGCGAACTCGACCGTGGCCTGTCCCCGTTCACGGGGACAGGCCACTGGACGGGTCCGCCGAAGCGGCGAGCGCACTAGCCCGGCAGGATCTTGTTGATGACCTTGTCGAACAAGATGCTGATCGTGTGGCCCTGAGTTGCCCAGGTGATCACGACGGTTCCGATCGCCGCCGCTCCGAGGATGACCAAGGCGTACTCCGCCGTGGTCTGACCGGCCTCGGACACGGTGGTTTTCACACGGCCGGCAATCGCACACAGTGCCGTGAAGAATCGACGCAACATTGAAGGACTCCCTTGCTTTCGTTGAGCTTGCAGATGGGGGGAAGTACGGGCACTCAGCAACTAGAGCCGTTGCAGCGCCGAGAGGATCGCGGGGACCACGGTCAACAACCCGAACGCCGGGAGGACCAGGAACACAAGGGGGAACAACAACTTCACCGGGAGCGTCCGAGCTCGCGCTTCCGCCGCTCGATGAAGGGTGGATCGAGTTTCGTCACTCAACCGTGCGAGGGCGGCACCCGCAGGCGCGCCGAGTTGTGTGCTGGTGAGGAGGATTTCGGCCACCGGTCCGAGAAGCGGAGCCGTCTCTCGGAGACGACCGATCGATTCCGCAAAGGAACCGCCGAGGTCCGTCTGCACCGACACCTGGCGCAAGTAGGCGCCGGTGAGCTCCGGACCCCACCGCGCCGCGGTGTCCAATGCCGCCCGCGGTGTCGCACCGGCACCGATCGCCACACCGAGGAGATCGAGAAGGCCGGGAAGTTCGCCGAGCATGCGTTGGTCCGTTGCCCGCTGGCGCCGACGTCGGGCGAGACCAGCGACGACGCGGCCCACGGGCCCTCCCTGCCAGCGGAATCGGCGACGCGTGCGGACCGGCGTCGCGCCGGGCACCCGCGCGATCACCGCCGCCCGTTCTCCTGCCATCACGATCGGCACCACCGCCAGCGCGGCCCACCCGATCCCACACACCACCACAACGAACGTCATGAGGACGGCCCCACCAGCGCTCGCATCCAGAAACCGGCGGCGACCTCCATCGTCAATCCCACCGCGAGACAGATTTGGCCCGCCGTCGTCGACACCAGTACCTGGGACGACGCGGGATCGGTGGCGGTGGCGAACACGAGGTACGCGAGCGGGGCCGCGCCGACGACCACCGCGGAGACCCGAGCCTGGGAGGACAATGCCTTGGCTTCCTGTCGTGCTGCCTCGTCACTCCGAAGCGATTCCACGAGACCGTCCAACGCCATCGCGGCCGAGCCGCCCATCGTCGTGACCATGGCCAAGGCGCCCGCCGCGGCGCGCACCCCGGCAATCGGTCGTTCGGCGGTCCACCGATCCAACACCTGCTCGAGTGTCGCTCCGAGCGCGAGTCGTGCCGCCATGCGTGCGCAGTCCGGCCGAAGCGGGCCCTCACGGAGAGCCGACTTCTCGACCGCTTCGGTCACGCTGCCGCCGGCTCGAAGCTGAGCCACGACGGAATCCAACAAACCCGGCAACGCCGCCCGCGCCAACCGGTCCCCATGACCCGACCGCAGCCGCAGACCGACCGGTCCACCGATCGCGACTCCGATGAGGCCCGGCACCAACAACGGAGGTGCGAGCAGCAACGTGAACCATGCCGCGCCCGCAAACCCGAGCAACCACCACCGCACCGCGGCTTCCGGCGAAACGCTGACATCGGCACGGACCAACGCGTTCGCCACGATTGCCCGCGGGCGACCGGGAAGTACCCGCTGGACCCGGGAGAGCGCGTGCGTGCGATCACGGGCAATGGCATCACGCGCGGATCGGGCCAGTCCCACCACAAGGAGTGCTCCCACGAGCACCACAATCGCGGTGGTCATCGAGGCACCCGACGCGCCTGACGCGCTCGCCGTCCGCACAAACGCAACTGCCCATCGTCTCGCTGCAAAAGCGCATGCACGGCGAAGCCGTCTACGTCGGCGACGACTTCAGCCACGGAGACGATTTCACGAGCCCCGCCCTTGGCGCGAGCGACTTGCACGATGACGTCGACCGCAGATCGGAGCTGATCACAGACCGCTTCGAATGGCAGACCGGTCTCACCGAACAGCGCCAGCGTCGACAGTCGACGCAAAGCGTCCAATGGACTGTTGGCGTGGACCGTCGAGAGCGAACCCTCGTGACCGGTGTTGAGCGCTTGCAACAGGTCCAGCGCTTCGGCACCCCGGACCTCCCCCACCACGAGACGATCCGGGCGCATACGGAGCGCCGCACGCACGAGTTCGCGCACCGTGATCGCACCCATTCCCTCGGCATTGGCAGTGCGAGCTTCGAGCCGAACGACGTGCGGCTGGGGCAAGCGCAGCTCCGCCGTCTCTTCAATGGTGATGATGCGCTCTGCGGCACCGACGAACCCGGTCATGGCGTTGAGGAGTGTCGTCTTGCCTGATCCCGTGCCTCCGGAAATCACGACGTTGGCGCCAGACTCGATCAGCTCGCGCAACTGCTCGCTCGACTCGGGATCGACACCGAACGCGTCGACGCCGAGCTGCCGATTGCCGAACCGCCGGATGGTCAGACATGGACCGTCGATCGCCAACGGTGGGATGACGGCATGGAGCCGGGAGCCGTCGGCGAGCCGCGCTTCGACCATCGGCGAACTGCGATCCAAGCGCAGCGCGAGCGGCGCCAGAACCCGGTCGACGAGACGGATGATTCCATCGTCATCGATCGCCAGCGGCACGGCCTCCAAGACCCCCGCACGCTCGACGTAGCAGCGTCCCGATCCGTTGACCATGATCTCGTCGACCGTCGGATCGGCGAGGAGCGGCTCGAGCACGCCCAGGCCGGTGACATCGTTCAGCACTTGGGCGAGGACCCGATCACGACACTCCACTGAGAGCAGCGGATCCTCGCACGCGATCAGTCCGGCAATGCGCTGACGGACATCGTCTGACGACGCCTGCACCAACGACTCCGCACCGTCGGACTCGACCAGCCGGCGATGGACCGCCTGGCGGGTGGCCTGCTCACGCCGGGTCGGCTCGATCAGCATCATGCCGCCGCCCCACGACGAGCCACCGAGTGACCGCCGCTGCGCAAGATGGACGCGGCCGCTTTACTGAGCGGCTCCGGGAGCCGGGTGGGCAATGTCCCGGCATCCACCGCACGCGCGACGGAATCGCGGGTCGGGACTCGGGCAATGACCGGCCGGCTCAGTACCTGCGCGAGATCAGACGGTCCGAGCGACCGACCCGGCTCCGTCACGACCACGATGCCGGATGCACGAGCCGTGAGCGGGTTCCGAACCGCCCGCCGGAGCGCGACGTAACACTCACGCATGACGATGATCGACGTGTCCGACACCTCGAGCACCGCCCGTGCGACGGCGCTGTCGGCAACACCGACGTCGACGATCGTGAGCGGACCGTCCCTCAGTGCAACGGCAAGTGCCGCGCCACTCTCGGCGGCCGCCGCGGGTTCCAGCAGGCTGGGGGTCCCACCCCGCGCCAGCAGCGACAGACCGGGGACGATTTCGACGCCCAGACGATCGAGCGCGTCCGTCGGCGCAGTGGGTCCAGCCGCAAGCCAATCCGCCACACCGGTTTCCGGATCGGCGCCCAGGCCGAGGATCGCGGGTTGGTCACCGCGGAGATCCACCAGCCGGACCGAGCCGAGGGTGTTGGCAGCGTGGACGGCACACGCGGCCGCGACGACCGAAGTACCGGAGCCACCTTTCGGTGACCAGAACGAGAGAAGGGACATCTTCACCCCAGGAGTCAGCGCAGCAGAAGGCGCGCAAGGACAGAGACCCGGGGAAGCGGGAGGGGGAAGTGCTGGTGCATCGTGACGGACCGGACAGATGGTGTCAAGTAGGCCATTCGGGAAAAGTTCTCCGTCCTCCGGGCCAAGGTCCCGCGTAGTGTCGGCGCATGGTTGGTGCTGCGTTTTTCGATCTCGACAAGACGATCGTCGCCAAGAGTTCGGTGCTCGCGTTCGGTCGGCCGTTCTATCGCGAGGGCCTGCTCTCGAAACGAGCCATCGTCAAGAGCATGTACGCGCAGATCGTCTACATGATGGTGGGTGCCGACGAATCCAAGATGGAGGAGATTCGGGAGTCGATGCTCGCATTGACCCGAGGCTGGCAACAGGACCATGTCGCGTCGATCGTCGCCGAGACCCTCGACGAAATGATCTCACCGATCGTCTATGCAGAAGCGCTCGAACTCTTCGAGGAACACCATCGTGCCGGACGGAAGGTGGTGATCGTCTCTTCGTCGCCCGAAGAAGTGGTGAAGCCGATCGGCGCGTTCCTGCACGTCGACGACGTCATCGCGACGCGAGCGAAGATCGATGACGAGGGCGCGTACACCGGCGTTCTCGAGTTCTACGCGTACGGACCGCACAAGGCTGAGGCGATGAACGAGTACGCCGCCGAAAACGGCATCGATCTCGACGAGTCCTTCGCGTATTCCGACTCCGTGACCGACGTGCCGATGCTCGCTGCGGTGGGACACCCCGTCGCGGTGAACCCCGACCGCGAGCTCGCCGCCGCCGCATTGGAACGGGGGTGGGAGATACGCCATTTCGCCCGCCCGGTCCGTCTCCGCGATCGGGTGCCCGTTCCACCGAAGGGTCCAACCATCGCGGTCGGGACTCTGGTCGCCATCGCCGGTGCAGGAGTCGCTGCGTACGCCTGGGTGCATCGTCATGCACAGACCTCGTCGAGTTGAACGGCCGCGCCGATCTCGCAATCCTGCCGACGCCGGTCCAACGACTCGACCGGCTCGCTGAACACCTCGAAACGCAGACAACGTTGCTCGTGAAGCGCGACGACCTCACCGGGTTGGCGTTAGGCGGTAACAAGGCCCGCAAGCTCGCGCTCCTCGCTGAGGATGCGATCACCCACGGTGCCGACTGCCTGGTCACCGGCGGTGGACCCCAGAGCAACCACGCCCGCATCACCGCCGCGGCGGCGCGGCGGATCGGACTGGAGTGTCATCTCGCGCTGGGCGGACCTCCGCGCGACGTGCACGACGGCAACCTCCTGCTCGACGAACTGCTCGGAGCCCATCTGCACTTCGGTGGCGCCGATGACTACTACGGGATCGAAGCGGCCATCGACGAACTCGCCACACGCCTGCGCGAACAGGGACGCGCCCCGTACGCGATACCCGTCGGCGGTGCATCGACGATCGGAGTCGCGGCGTACGCGCTCGCCATCGACGAACTCCGCGAGCAGCTCGACCGCGACCCTGATTGGATCGTCGTGGCGGACGGTTCGGGTGGAACGCATGCCGGGTTGCTCGCCGGTCTCGGCGAGGATTCGCCGACGCGAGTGCTCGGCGTCGACGTCGGCACCCGACCCGATCTCGACGAACGGGTGCCGGAGCTTGCCCTCGCCGCGAGTCAGTACCTCGGACGCGCCGCACCCAACGCCACCGTCGACGTCGATCACCGGCACATCGGCGGCGGGTACGGCGAACTGTCGGACGCCTGCCTCAACGCCATGCGGATCTTCGCCCGCATCGAAGGTCTCATCCTCGATCCGGTGTACTCCGGCAAGGCGGCCGCCGCGATGTTCACCGCGCTTCGAGACGGGCGGATCGGTCCCGACGACACCGTCGTGTTCTGGGCGACGGGCGGATCGCCGGCCCTGTTCGCGCATCGCTACGAAGCGGTGATCTCCGGGCCATGACGCGACGAGAGCGGACCCCCGAAGGAGCCCGCTCGTCGTCAGATTTTCTTGCCGTGTCGGTCAGGCGTCGCCACGCACCTTGTACGCGACCGCGGCGCCGAGGGCCAGCACAACGATGAGGAGCAGCAACTTCTTCATGGTGATCTCTTTCCGCCTGAGAGTGTTCCAGGGACTTTATCCCTGACAAGATGCGAGCGGAGGTGAACGAGGTCTGGTGGCCTCCCTCGTCTTCAACACGAGTGGGACGGGAGAACCCCGTCCGGTGGGTTCGATTCCTGCCACCTCCGCCACTCATCATGGGCCTCCGACGCCGACCGGCATCCGCCCGACGTCGCTCGACGGGTCGAACTGGCTGTCATATGGTCGGAGACCCCCCGATTCGTAGGAGCACCGCATGGAATACCGTCAGCTCGGGCGCGCCGGAGTGAGAGTTTCGGAGCTCTGTCTCGGCACCATGACCTTCGGCAACGAGGCCGACGAAGCCACGAGCAAGCAGATCGTCGCCCGTTTCCTGGAGGCGGGTGGCAACTTCATCGACACCGCCAACGTGTACTCACAGGGCGTGTCCGAAGAGATCACCGGCCGCGCCATTGCGGGGAAGCGAGACGAGGTGGTGCTCGCCACCAAGGCGCGCTTCCAGATGGGCACCGACACAAATGGCCTTGGATCGTCGAGGCGCAACCTGCGCGCCGCGTGTGAGGCGTCGTTGCGGCGGCTCGGCACCGAGTGGATCGACCTCTACCAAGTGCACTGCTGGGACGCGAACACACCGCTCGAGGAAACACTCTCGACGCTCGACGACCTCGTGCACGAAGGCAAGGTGCGGTACATCGGCGCGAGCAACTTCGCGAGTTGGCATCTCATGAAGGCGCTCGGGCTCAGCGCACTTCACGGTTGGGAGCCGTTCGTGTGTCTCCAGCCCGAGTACTCACTCATCACGCGCGACGCCGAACGAGAACTGCTCCCGCTGTGTGCGAGCGAAGGGCTCGCGGTGATCCCGTGGAGTCCGCTCGGCGGCGGCGTGCTCACCGGCAAGTACACGAAGGACTCCGAGTTCGACAAGGGCACCCGCGGCGGTGACTCGGACAACCCGATCACGTTCACCTACCGCCTCGAC
>JANYJV010000040.1 GCA_025361725.1 Acidimicrobiia bacterium
CCGGCGAAGACGAGGACGGACGCGAGCAGGTAGGGGATTGCCCCCCACGGATTGCGGTGGCGGTTCTTCACTTCGTCGCCGTTGAACGCATTCGCGCGGGTCCCCCAGCCGTCGTTGCGAGCCATCCGCATGAACCCCCAGATGCGAATGGGCATCAACATGAAGGTGTTCAGGAGGGTGAAGGCCGGCAGCAGCCACAGGTCACGCGGATGATCTTCGAAGTGGCGGGCTTGGCGGATGTACGCGGAGAGCCACGTTGCCATCACCGTCAGCGCCAGGATGAGCATTGTGCCGACAACGGCGCCGTACCCGAAGGTGATGCCTTCGTAGAAGTTGATGTTCTCGCCGAGCAGCAACCGCACGACGAGGCCGGTCACGGTGGCGAGCCAGAGAAACGGCGTCACGATGTCGGCCACGTAGAACACCGCGAGCATCGGTGTGTTGCGCACCATCCACGGCAACATTCGCAGCGTGTTGTATTGACTGCCGAGAGACCAGCGCATCTGTTGTTTCGCCATCTTGCGAATTCCGACGGGCGCATCCGTGTACACGAGGCTCGTGGACTGGTACACCGCGCGAAAGCCCTGCTTCAGACAGAGGTTGGTGAGGGTTCGGTCGTCACTCACCTCGAGGAACACGCCGAGGAAGCGTTCGCCGAGGAACGCCGGCATCGCATCGGTCAGGACTGAGTGTCGGAACGCGATCGTCCGGCCGGGTAGGCACCCCACTTGACCGAGCACGCTCATCGCCGGCATCGAATATTGCACGCGGATGTTTTCCAGCCAGTCCGCCCACCGAGTGAGAACGTTCCGACCCGCGTCGATGATCCGTTGGTTGGTGGTGACGCCACCCACCGACGGTTCGGCGAACGGTTTCATCAGTTCAGGGAGTGTGCCGTCGGTCCAGATCGTGTCGCTGTCGACGAGCACCACGATCTCGCCGTCGCTCACGGCCAGGCCTTCTCGGATGGCGTTGCGCTTCCCGGGGATCGAGGTCCAGATCCATTCAACGCCCGGGTAGGCGGCGCACACCGTCTCGAGCTTCGGGTTACGCGGTCCATTGATGACGACGATGACCTGATGGGGTGACTGTTCGGTGATGTGGTCGAGGACCTCGTGGAAGAGTCCGACGGACTCGTCGACGACGGGGATGATGACGGACGCCGTCGTGGCGTAGTTGGCGACCCACGGCTGATAGCGCCGGGAAAGCGTGACCTTCACGAGCCATAGCGCCTAGGTCATGGCCACCAAGATCGTGAAGACGTAGAGGCGGCCCCCGCTGAGGGTGTCGCGCAATTGCAGGAAGAAGATGAACAACGTTGTCCTCACGGGGCGGTGTTGACGGAGCACGGTCTCGGGGAGGTATGAGTGGATTCGGCACTATGCCGGGAAAATCTTGAATGAAAGTCGGAACCGGGTTGACCGGCCTATGCGGACGACGTGTGTGAAGATCGTCGGTCCTCATGTCGATCACTGGCTTCGTGCGCCGCTCCTGGTTCTCCTGCGTGGCCGCCACGGTGGTGATGACGTTCGTCGTCAACGTGCCGTCGGTGGCAGTGGCCACTCCGACGCGCCCGCACGCGCCGGCGCCGGCGGTGGCGAACGGCCCGCTCGGACGTATTGCACAACTGGGTTCGCTCGCTTCGAATCGTGAGCGTGAGCAGGCTGATGAACAAGCGCGCCGAGACCTGGCCGCTCAACGGCTGGTTTCCACCCATCTGGTCGAGAACGCCGCCCTGGCCCAAGCCGACCTACTGGGTCGGATTGCGATCCAGACCCAGAGCGCGTACCGAGCCGCCCGCGCACGCGTCGGGGCCCTGGCGAGCGCGTACTACCGCGATGCCGGAGACCCGACGGCATTGTTGCGCATGCTCCAATCTCGGTCAGCGGTCGAGTACGGGTACCGGCAAAAGATGGTCGCAACAGTGGGTGAGCGCGAGTCGAAGGCCGTGAAGGCCGCCGACCGCACCCGTCGCGAGGCTGCGCGTGCGGCACAAAATGCGGGCAACGAGACCGAACGACTCCATGGAGTCATTCAGGACCTCGAGGTCGAGATCCCGAAGCGGAACGCGCGCATCGCCGAACTCCAGGTCGGGGTATCCCGAGCTCGCTACTGGCTGGCCCGCTGGCAGTCGATCGCTTCCGGCGTCGACACGCCGATCATGAGCCGCTCGATCCTCGGGCCGGACGAACTGACGCAGTGGTTCGTCGCGACGCGGCGTCGGGGTGCGCGCATCACCGTGCCGATGAGCGACCTCGCACGCGCGTACATCGAAGAAGGCCAAGCCGCACAGGTGCGAGGAGATATCGCGTTCGCTCAGTCCATCCTCGAGACCGCGAGCTTCTACTTTCCCGACGGCGGTCAGCTGGCCCCGACGGACAACAACTTTGCGGGGATGGATGCGTGTGACAGCTGCCCGCGCGGGACGCCGTTCCCCGACGCGCGCACCGGCGTGCGGGCGCAGATGCAACAGCTCCGGGTTTACGCCGATGCTCGGCTCACGAACAGTCAACTCACGCCCGCCGCAGTGAACCCGAAGTTGGACCAGCACTCGCTGAAGGGCCAGGTGACGACCTGGAACGGTCTGACGCACACCTGGGCGACGGCGGACGCGTACGGAGACCGGATCCTCGAGATCTACGAGCAGATCCTCGGCTGGCTCACGGACCGCGCGCAGATCTGACCGCGCACGGTCAGGTCGGGACGGGCTACTTTCGGCGCATGACCTTGGACTACCAGCTCTTCGACGCCGACAACCACTACTACGAGGCCACGGACGCCTTCACCCGTCATGTGCCACGGGAAATGGCCAAACGAGCCATGCAGTGGGTGGAACTCAACGGCAAACAGCGGCTCATGGTGGCGGGGCGGCTCAACCGGTTCATCCCGAACCCGACCTTCGATCCGGTGGCCAAGCCCGGCGCGCTCGACGACTACTTCCGCGGCCAGTCCGCCGGCGATGACATCCGTGCCGCGTTCGGCGAACTCGATCCGATCAGCCCTGCGTACCGCGACCCGGCGGCTCGAGTCGCGTTGATGGACCAACAGGACATGGAGGGATGCCTACTGTTCCCGACGCTCGGTGTCGGGATGGAGCAAGGGCTGGTCCACGACCCGGACGCGGCGCACGTGGCGTTTCACGCGTTCAACGAGTGGATGCTCGACGATTGGACCTTCAACTACGAGGACCGCATCTTCGCGGCGCCCTACCTCACGTTGCTCGATCCGGCGCGCGCGCTCGCCGAAGTCGAGTGGTTGATCGAGCGGGGCGCGAAAGTGATCGTCATGCGCGCCGGACCGATCCAGGCGCCGTCAGGATTTCGTTCGCCGGGCGACACCGTCTATGACCCGATGTGGGCGCGCCTGGCCGAGGCCGGCACGCTCGTGGCGTACCACTCCGGTGAGAGCGGTTACCACCGCTATGCCGTCGAGTGGGGCGAGAGCAGCGAGATGGAAGCGTTCCGTCACAATCCGTTCACCAACATCACGTCGGCGGACCGGCCGATCTACGACACGATGGCCGCGCTCATTTGTCATGGCGTGTTCGCGCGTCACCCGTCGCTTCGCGTCGCGACCATCGAATCGGGCAGCGAGTGGGTACCGGTTCTGGTCAAGAAGATGAAGAAGTCCTTCGCCCAGGCGCCGGCGGCGTTCGTCGGCGGAGATCCGGTGCAGCAACTCCGCGACCACGTGTGGGTCTCGCCGTACTACGAGGACGATCTCCTGGCGCTCAAGCAGAGCATCGGCGCGGAGCGGATCGTCTTCGGCTCGGACTACCCCCACGCCGAAGGTCTTGCGGATCCGGCTGCGTTCGTGAAGGACCTCGACGGTTTCGACGCCGCCGAGACCCGGCTCATCATGCGGGAGAACGCTCGAGGTTTGGTGCACGTGGGGTCGTGACGCTCTCCTCTCCGTCGGGCGACGAGCCCGGCTCGGAGTTGGGCGTTGTTTGCGTCAGCTCGGGACGGGCGTTGTCGTCATCGGCGCGGGTTCCGAGGTAGACGAGGACCGGGAGCAGGGTGGCGAGCATCACCCCGGTGACTTGCACTCCTGAATCGTTGAGGGTCGTGGCAAGCACCGCGAGCATCCCGAAGCAGATCAACCCGACCCGCAAGCTCGGAGTGCGTTCGACCACGCGTGCAAGTAGGTCGCAGCGGAGCCCGGCGATCGCGATGCCGGCCAGCACGCTGAGCACCAAGAGCAACCACGCGGTGTTGGAGAAGGTGCTGAACATCAGGCTCGCTTTTCGGCCGACGACGGTGAAGAAACTCCCGATGCCGTCCGAACCGACCTTCTCGAACAACCGGCCGACGTGGGTCCGTTCGTTGGCCGGTCGGCTGAGATCAGCGAACCCGGCCAAGAGGCCCGCGCCGACGAGGACCGCAGCAAGGATCAGGATCGCCTTCGCGTGGATCCGCCGTCCGGAGCGCAGCAGCCACCACAGAGCGAGGGTCGGTCCGAGGCTGAGCGCGCCGCCGAAGTCCTGCCCGTACATCGGCGCCCCGACGACGAGAAACGTGAGGACGAGGAGTGCGGAGCCGACTGCCGGGCCTCGTCGAGGTGACCGGATCGTGAGCAGCACCGCGAACAGCAGCGCCGACGCACACAACTCGGCCGAACCGGGATTGCCGATACCGGCCAGACGGATTCCAACTGTCGGCGAGTAGCCGAACACGGTGTTCAGTTCGAGGCGCGCCCCGCTGAGGAGATCGACGAGGTGGATGGCCATCACCGCGCCGAGCGCGAGCAAGAGCGGATCGAGGACCGAGCGGCGACCGAGGGTCAGGCACACGGCGGCGAACGCGATGGCGATCAGTGTGACCACGATGAAATACGTCGTCGAGCCCCACCGGTACATGGGGAGCGCACCGACGATGAAGGTGGCCGCCACGTAGCCGATGAACGCGAGGGACGCCCACCGGAGGAACACGCGAAACCAGGCGCGCCGGTAGTACGCGAACCCGAAGCCGGCCACCACTACGAGCACGATCGTGACCGTGACGAGGGTTGCCACCGCCTGGCCGATGGTGGCGTCGCGAAACTGCGCGGCCTGATCGAAGCGCGACAGATCAGTGAGCCGCTGAGTGTACGACGAGTCGGTGGTGCTCACGCGTGCGGCGCGGCCCTCCATCGAGTCGGGCCGATTGACGCCGACCAGATCGAGGATCGTCGGGGCAACATCGACGATCTGCATGAATCCGGCGCGCCGAGTGGTGGACGATTCGAGGAAACCCGGAACGAATCCGGGCGCGTGGATCGCGGCGACGGTCAACGTCCGGGCGCGACTCGAGTGGTAGGGAGCGAGCACCACCACCGCGTCGCGTCGGAGATCCACGCGCTCGAGCAACCGGCCGACGAGTCGGTCAGTGGCTCGCAGCGCGTCCGTGTGCATCGCTGTGCGCTGGGAGGGCGCGGCAAGGGGTCGGTAGTTGTCGGCGCGAGCGAGGTCCGAGCCTTCGACGAGAACGACCTGGCGACGCGTGTCGAAATCGGTTGGGAACTGGGCGACGACCGCGTCAGGGTCGAGGCGCTGACCGAATGGCGCATTCGGATCACGCATGAGCAGGTTGGCCACCGCGCCGTCAACGCGTCCTTGTGGATCGAGCAGGCTGAGCGCGGCCTCTCGGTGCAGGACCGGGGCGTCGGGGCCTTGCTCGTCGGCGTTGGCGATGACTCGGCGTCCCAGGTGGGCATCCTCGAGGGTCTGGCCCAGCTGGCCGAGTACCGCGCCGTACGACAGCGAATCGTTTTGTCCGTGAAGGCGGGGCCAGCCGAGCGCGCCGATTCCGGACGAGAACCGCAGCCCGGTACGGCGGTGGAACACGGCCGCGGCATCCGATGCTTCGTAGCGCTCGTTCGGCGCAAGGTTCGTTGCGCCGGCCTCGCCGTCGCCGACGGCGCGCGTCCCAGCACCGAACACGACGTAACCGGTCCCCGCATCAGTCTGTGACCGCACGGACCGCGTCGCCAGATTGGCGAGCGCGCTGGTGCGGAACAGTCGTTCGAGATTCGGGGCGTCACCGGGGTGGAGGTCGCGCCATGCGGTCGCCGGAAGGGTGATGATCAGCACGCTGTGGGCGGGTCGAGAACCGCCACCCGATCCGGCGGCGCCGGCCACGGTTGGACTGGCAGCAAGCGCGATCACCGCAAGAGTCGCGAGCGCGACGGCCCGAGCGCAAGACCTCATGAAGGGTCGATCATGCCATTTCTCTGAGCGTTTGATGCGGCGATCCGTTCGGGACGAGTGATTTGGCGCTCGCACGTGGTGGGGTTCGAAGGACTTGTCCCAATAGGATCGCTGGTCCGGTGACTCAGGACCTCGCACTCTCTGACCCGATCGCGCCCACACCTGGTCCGAGATCGGCCCACCGCTGGCCCCTCGTCGTGACCGTGCTCCTGCTCACGGTCACCCTGCGGCTGCCGGCGTTCTTCGTCGACGTCTTCAACTCCGACGAGACCTTTCTGGCGACGCAGGCCCAGGTGATCCGCGACGGCGGTTCGCTCTACGAGAACGCCACGGATCGCAAGCCGCCCTTGGTTCCCTATCTCTACGCCGCGACGTTCGCCGTCGTCGGGAGCACGGCGCTCTGGTCGATTCGAATCGTGGCGATGCTCGCCGTCGTACTGACGGCATTGTTGCTCGCAGCCGAAGCGCGGCGGCGGTGGGGCGAACGCGCGGGATGGGCCGCGGCGCTGCTGTTCGTGTGCGCGTCCGTTGCCTTCGCGCCCCAGGACGGTCAGGCCGCGAACTTCGAGGTCTTCATGATCCCGGCGATGACCGCCGCAGTGATCCTGGCGGCGCGGGACCGCCCGCACGGTGCCGGCTTCTCGGTGGCCCTCGCCACGCTCGCGAAACAGACCGGCGCGGCGACACTACTGCCGGTCGCCTATCTGCTGTGGCGTCACCGTGGTCGGCGCGGGGTCCAGCAAGGTCTCGTCGCGTGTGCGATTCCACTCGCCATCGTGGCGGTAATGGTCGGCCCGGGAGACCTGCTGTTCTGGGCGGTGGCGGGGAACGGTTCGTACTTCGGCCTCGGCAGCGCGACCGGCTATGTCGCAGGGTTGTTCGCGGTGATGACGTTTGCGTTCGTCGCGTGCAACCTTCCGATCCTCTGGACCATCCCGAGTGCGTGGCGTCATCGCGAGCAAGGCACCGATACGGATTTGTGGCTGTGGCTGCTGTCCGCCGCGCTGTCGGTGGCGGTCGGTCTGCGATTCTTCGGCCACTACTACCTCCAGCTCCTTCCTCCGCTGTGTCTCCTCAGTGCCGGTGCGCTGGTTCGGATGCGTCCGGCGCTCTTGAAGGTGACGGTCGCGGTCGCGGCCGCGGCGGCAGTGGGTTTCAGTCTGGTCGGCTTCGCGTTGCGTCCGTGGGGTGACGAGCCGAAGTACCAGGGTGTCAGCGCGTACCTCAAGTCACGAGTTCGACCCCAGGATTCGGTGTTCGTATGGGGCCATCTTCCGGAGGTCTACTGGGCGTCTGGTGCCCGCCCGGCCACCCGCTTCTTGTCGAGTGGCTTCTATCTCGGTGACTGGGGTGGGAGGCCGCCGGGGAACCGCACTGCGGATGTGCCGACCCCTGGCGCGCGCCTGATGCTGATGAGCGACCTCCGCGTCCGGCCACCTCTCTTCATACTCGACACCACGCCCGCGTCGATTCGGGGTTCGCAGTTCCATCCGATGAGCTCCATGGCGCCCTTCGACAAGTTCGTGCAACACGGCTACCGCTACGTCCGTACCATCGACGGAATCGCGGTCTATGAACGGCGGGTGTCCGCCCGAGTGGCGGCGTCGGCCATTCCGCTGAGCGTCGTGCGTGCGGGCTGATGTGATCACTCACGCACTCACGTTCGCCGACGAATGAGCACTCGTTGGGGATCCGAACGCCGATCGTCGGGTGACGAGTACGACGCGCGTTGGGAACGGCTCGCGGCGTCGGGCGAGGACCCCCACGGTGAAGCGAGCTTCGTCGCCGCGTTCACTCCCGCCACCGTGCTCGACGCGGGGTGTGGGACGGGTCGGGTCGCCATTGAGTTGGCACGGCGGGGGATCGAGACGGTCGGCGTCGATCTCGATGCCGGATTCATCGAGCGCGCGCGGCTGAAAGCGCCGGACCTCGAGTGGCACTGCGCAGATCTCGCCTCGGTCGAGCTCGGCCGCCGGTTCGACCTCGTGGTTGCGGCCGGGAACGTCATGATCTTCCTCGCTCCCGGAAGCGAGGCGGCCGTGCTGGCGAACTGTGCACACCATCTGGATGCCGGCGGTCACCTCGTCACCGGCTTCCAGCTCCGAGAAGACGGCATGGCCCTCGATGAGTTCGACCGCCTCGCAGCCGATGCCGGATTGTTGCTTCACGTCCGATATGCGACATGGGACATGGTCCCGTATGAAGGCGGCGGGTATGCGGTTTCGATGTACCGGATGACCGCGGGATCGGTCTCCCATGACGCTCGGAACCACCACGATCACCCTCCGCCGGGCGGTCGATGAACATGTGGAGTGGCCGGCTGCGCACAACTATGCGGTGACGACGATCGCGAACCGCCGCCGCTACCTCGACGCTGTTCGTCCGCCACGGGAAAGGTGCCCGCGACCGGTACGCACCCCTCGGCGCGCGAGCCGCAGGTTGGGTCGACGCATATCTCACCCACGCCCGACCGCACCTCGCAACCCACCCCGATCCGGGGCTGCTGTTCGTCAGCGCGACGGGCCGGCCATTGGCCCTCGACTGGCTGTCGCGCGCGGTCCGTGCGTATATCCACGCCGGGACCGGCAAACCCTGCTCCTGTCACCTCCTGCGCCACACGGCAGCGACGGGGATGCTCGAAGGCGGCGCCGACATCCGTTACGTCGCGGAACTCCTCGGCCATGCCCGGCTCGAAACCACCCACCCCTCCGCCCTCCAGACCGGAACGCGGGTCGGATGGTCATAGGCGGGTCGTAGACTGAGGTACCCGCGAGGAGGTCCCATGTCGACACACGAAATCGATCCGACGCCGTTGCTTGGCCGCTCCCTTGAAGAGTCTCGTGAAGCGCTCCTCGCTCGTGCGGTGCCGCTCCCTCCCCGTGGCGAGATGATCATCGAGGGTCTGACCGACGATGAAGAGCACCGGTTCCTCGACGCGATAGCGGAGGCGTGAGCCCACCCGATCGCGGCCCGGTCGATCTCGACACGGGCATCTTCAGTTCCGAGTTCGTGCGAAGCGGATCCGCACTCGCGGACGCGTACCGGCCGTTGACCGATGGTCGGGCGTTTCTGGTGTCGTTCGCGACCGAAGCCGAAGTCCGTTTCGGTGCGACTCTCGCCGGATGGGGCCAGGCCCGCACGCGTCGCCTCGAACAACAACTCTCCCGGGCAGCCGTGATCTGGCCCGGGCCCGACCTGCTCGCCGCGTACGTCGACCTGCGGGTCTGGTGCTTGCGTCACGGTCACGGTCTCGGCCAGAAGTCTCACGAAGCCGACCGGTGGATCGCCGCGACGGCCATGTTGTTCCGGGTGCCGCTCGTCGCTCACGACGCCGTATTCCGCGGTGTCGACGGCCTCGATCTCATCACCACGCTCCCCGCGTAGCCGGCACTCGAGGGCGCGTTCGACGCCGGTCCGCGTGGCCGTGTCGAGGTGGGAGACTTGGCGCGCTCAACTCCGCTGAGCTGCGTCTCGGGAGTGGGTCGGGCGCGACTGGGAGATTCAGTCCGCGTGACGGCAGACGAGAGCCGGAGCTTGCGGAGGCGTACCGCGAGGTAGGGAGCCCACCGAGGTCGCGCTGGTCCTGATCGGCGACCGGACGAGCAATCAGTCGGTCAGGCGAGGTTGGCCCGTTCGGTTGCGATGGTGGTGTCGTCGCCGTGGCCGGTGTGGACGACGGTCTCGGGCGGCAACGTGAAGAGTCGGGTGCGGATCGACGTGACGATGGTGTCGTAGTCCGAAAACGAACGCCCCGTCGCGCCCGGCCCCCCGTTGAACAGCGTGTCGCCGGAGAACACCAACGCGTCGGCCGCGTCGTACAGGCTCACGCCACCGGGCGAGTGACCGGGCGTGTGCATCGCCACCAGCTCCACGCCCCCGGCCGAGAACGAATCGCCGTCGGCGATGAACGAGTCGGGCGGGCGGGTCGGGTTCACCACGTCCCACAACATCCGATCGTCGGTGTGGATCGCAATTGGAGCACCAAGGGCGTCCGCGAGTTCGACCGCGACGTTGATGTGGTCGTTGTGGCCATGGGTGCACACGACGGTCACAACCCGCCGACCGTCCACTCCGGCCACGATCGGCGCGGCTTCGTGCGCGGCGTCGATGACGAGGCATTCGGTGTCATCGCCGATGATCCAGATGTTGTTGTCGACGTCGAAGTCCTCGCCGTCGATCGAGAATGTCCCGTGCGTCACGACTCGATCGAGCCTCACAGCACGACCACCGATCGCAGCACCTCGCCGCGTTCCATCTTGCGGAATGCCTCCTCGACTGCGTCGAGTTCGATGGTCTCGCTCACGAAAGCGTCGAGTGGCAGGCGGCCCTGCAGGTAGAGGTCCACGAGCATCGGGAAGTCTCGGCTCGGCAAGCAGTCGCCGTACCAACTGGGCTTCAGCGCGCCGCCCCGCCCGAAGAACTCGATCATCGGGAGTTCGATCGTCATCGACGGGTCGGGGACCCCGACCTGCACCAGGGTGCCGGCGAGGTCACGTGCGAAGAACGCCTGCCGCATGACTGCCGGGTTGCCGACCGCCTCGATACACACGTCGGCTCCGTTGCCGTCGGTCAAGGCCCGCACTGCCTCGACCGCATCGTCGCGACTTGCGTTGACGGTGTGGGTGGCGCCGAAGTTGCGTGCCCATTCCAGCTTCGTAGCATCGAGATCCACGGCAATGATCTTGGCGGCACCGGCGAGCCGCGCCCCCACGATCGCGGCGTCGCCGACACCGCCGCAGCCGAATACCGCGACCGAGTCGCCCTTCTGCACATTCCCGGTGAACAACGCAGCGCCGAGACCGGCCATGACGCCACAGCCGAGCAACCCGACCGCAGCCGGACTGGCGCTCGCGTCGACCTTCGTGGCCTGCCCGGCAGCGACCAACGTCTTCTCGGCGAACGCTCCGATCCCGAGTGCCGGGGTGAGCACCGTGCCATCCTCGAGCGTCATCTTCTGAGCCGCGTTGTGGGTCGAGAAGCAGTACTGAGGGCGGCCGCGCCGACACGACCGACATTCGCCGCAGACTGCCCGCCAGTTCAGCACCACGAAATCGCCAGGTGCCACGCTGGTCACATCCGGACCGACGGCCTCCACGATCCCGGCGGCTTCGTGACCGAGCAAGAAGGGGAAATCGTCGTTGATCGCACCCTCGCGGTAGTGCAGGTCCGTGTGACACACCCCGCACGCCTGCACGCCGATCAACGCTTCGCCGGGGCCCGGATCCGGAACCAGGATTGTTTCGGTCTGCACCGGCTGGCCCTTGGAGCGGGCGACCACGCCTCGTACTTCGTGCACCATCTCGAGTCCTCTCGCAGGGTCGGAGTGTTCTACCGCACGCGCAGCGTTGCGCGGATCGGTCGATGATCGGAACCGGCGTGGGGCCCGACCATGCTGTCGGTCGCCTCGAACCGGTCGTCGATCCAGATGTGATCGATCTGGCTGTGTGGACGCCACGACGGCCAGGTCCGGCCGCGTACCGCGCGCCGACGGGTGCGGAGGACCGCGCCGATCGGCGGGCCCCACATGTTGCAGTCACCGACGATCGCCGACGGCAGCGCGCGCTCCTTCAACGCACGGTCGAGCGCGCTGAGCTGCGGCAGGCAGCCCCAGAGCCGGTGCGATGCGTGAATGCCGCCGATGGCGACCGCGACACCGCCGCATTCCACTTCGGCGATGATCGCGCTCCGTTGGTGGACGACGTCTCCCGCGGTGCGGGGGAGGAGCACCTCCGAGAACGATCGCACCGGCACTCTCGAGAGCACGGCGAGTCCGCAGGTCCCGGGCAGGGCCGGAACGTCGAGGTGGCGTGGGCGCGATGGGTTGCGGTCCGACATGAATCCGACGTCATGCACGGTGGCTCCCAACTGTGACGCCAGCTCGTCCACGAAGGCCGGCCGCCCTCCGGGTCGCCAGGACTCGGGGAGTACGAGCACGTCGGCGTCGAGGGCCGCGCACGCGGTCATGGCGTCGAAGGGATGGCCGCGCATGTCCACGCCCCAGTGCAGGTTGAGACACGCAACGGACAGCTCGGCCATGGGGAATCGCAGGTTAGAGGCCGGTCCTTCTAGTCTCCGGCGTCGTCGATACGGAGGTGCAGAAAAATGTCGGTCAGCGGTTTCGATCTCACCGGTCAGGTTGCCGTGCTCACGGGCGCAGGGAGCGGGATCGGGAAGGCCACCGCGTTGACGCTCGCCGAGGCGGGCGCGACGGTCGTCGGTGGCGACATCGATGTGGACGCGGTGACGGCGACTGCCGATGAGATCACCGCTGCCGGCGGCACCGCCCGGGCAATGCGGACCGATGTCACCCAGCGTGCCGACGTCGACTTGTTGATCGACGGCGCCAAGTCCGAGTTCGGACGCGTCGACATCGTCGGCAACATCGCTGGCGTTCCCCACAACCGGATGATCGCCGAATGCTCGGACGACGAGTTCGAGCGCATTCTCGCGATCAACCTGAAGAGTGTGTTCTACGGCTGCCAGGCCGCGCTGCGCGTCATGGGGGAACAGGGCTCGGGCAACATCATCAACGTCTCATCCGGTGCGATCGACACCCCGGCGCCGACGCTCGCGTGTTATGGCATGACCAAGGCCGCGGTGGCCATGCTCACCAAGACGCTCGCGTGTGAGGCCGGCCCGCTGGGTATTCGCGTCAACGCACTCGCGCCCGGTGTCATCGAGACCAACTTCTCGCGGCACAACTTCGTCGACGAGGACGGCAACGTCGACCCCGAGCGGCTCGAGAAATACCGCGCCCGCTTCGGCGCGATGGCCCCGCTCAAGCGGGTCGGCTCGGCCCAGGACGTCGCCGACTCGATTCTGTTCCTCGTCTCCGAGCGCTCCTCGTTCATGACCGGACAGATTCTCCGTCCCAACGGCGGGACCGCGATGCCCTGGTGAACACCCCACGCTCTGGCGTCGCTCAGGACCCGCGCGAATAGGTTCAGCGTCGTCGAACTACCGAACTGGCTTTTCCGCTCATGTTCACTTCGTTCACGGGCCGCTCGGGCCACGGGCGAGCGGAAACCGTGTGAGCGCGAGGCGCCTATCCGCTCGCCCTCTTAGGCCGACCTGCCCAGCGCTGGTGACGCCAGACGGTTGGAGCACGCGCCGGTTCAGTCGGCGACAGGCAGGTGGACGACGAGTCGGGCGCCGGGATACGCCGGATCGATCGGGTCGGTGACGGTGACGGTGCCGCCGTGGTGTTCCGTGATGGACCGCACCATCGCGAGCCCGAGCCCCAACCCACCGGCGTCGCGGGCGCGGCCCTCGTCGAGCCGAGTGAACCGCTCGAACACGGCCTCGCGCTGATCGTTCGGAATGCCCGGACCGTCGTCCTCCACCACGAGCGTGACCGCGTCGGTCGTCGTCAGCGACATCCGAACCGCGCTGTGCGCGTGTCGAGCCGCATTGTCGAGCAGGTTGCGGACGACCCGAGTCAGCTGCTCGCGGCTGCCCCGCACCCGACCGGCCGAGACACGGTCACTCGATACCGAGTGGCCGAGGCGTTTCGAACGATCCACTTCCTCGAGGACGATGTCATCGAGGTCGATCAGCGTGGCCGGTAGCTCGGCTCCTTCCTCGCGTGCCAGGTCGAGCAGGTCGTGCACGATCTGCTCCATACGTTCGTCGTCGCTCAGCATTCGCCGCACGACGGCGGGCCAATCGGCGTTTGCGGGATGAGCGAGCGCGACCTCGCCAGTGGCTTTGATCGCCGCCACCGGTGAGCGCAGCTCATGGGACGCGTCGGACACGAACTGTCGCTGTTGCTCGGAAGCGGCCTCGAGGCGATCCAGCATCTCGTTCATGGTTCGGGCGAGGCGCCCCACTTCGTCGCGAGCGCGCGGCTCGGACACGCGCTGGTCGAGACTCGAATGGGTGATGGCCGTCACCTCGCCCCTGATGACCTCGACCGGCCTGAGCGCCCGTCCGGTCACCGTCCACGCCACGATGCCGATGAAGACGATGAGCGCCGGCACCGTGAACCACAGCGTGACGGTGAGGGTACGGACCGAACTCGAGATGGCACCGATGGTTCCTGCGGCGACCAGATACCCGGGCGTCGTGCGGTTGATGTCGACCGGGATTTTGATATCGACCGGGATGAAATTGAAGACGCGATCGCCGACGAACCAGACGTGGGGTTCGTCTGCGATCGCGCCGGGAAACGGTTGGCCGTTGTTCCCGAGGAGTTGACGGCGGGCGTCTTTCCCGACGAAATCTGCCCACCGTCCGCCGTCCGCAAATCCTGGCGAACCACCCAAGATCGTGCCGCGGTGATCGACGACGACGACGGCGAACCCGAGTGGGCTCGGAATCGGGAGCGACTCACCGCGTTGGAACCGTTCGTAGGCGTCGTTGAGCGCCACACCGCTCTCGGTGCGGAGGTCCTCACGAAGCGATGTCCGTACGGCGCGCACGAGGAACCACGACGACAGCAGCATCGCAATGGTGACCACGCCGATCGCGGCCAGCGTGACCCGCAGCCGGACGGTGCCCCAGGAAGAACTAGGGGGTCGGCGCATCGGCTGCTCGGTGATCGGGTTCCACATCGGCGACGAGTCGGTACCCCGCCCCCCGAACCGTGAGAATCGTCTGGAGTCCGAACGGTGTATCGATCTTTTTGCGGAGATAGCCGATGTACACCTCGACGATGTTCGGGTCGCCGGAGAACTCGGGACCCCAGACCTCGTCGAGGAGCGCGGTCTTCGGTGCGATGGCGTCGGATCGGCGCATGAGGAGCTCGAGCAACGTGTACTCACGCGCGGTGAGTTCGATCGGGGCGGTCCCTCGATGACATTCGCGCGAGGCCGGATCGAGGCTCAGGCTTCCGACGGTCAGCACCGAGGGCCTGGGCGTGGTCCCTCGGCGCAGCAGGGCACGCAGCCGAGCGACCAGCACGACGAACGAGAACGGCTTACTCAAGAAGTCGTCGGCCCCGGTATCGAGCGCCTCGGCTTCGTCGAGTTCGCCATCCTTGGCGGTGAGCATCAGGATCGGCGTCCACACCCCTTCGGCTCGCAGGGTCCGACACACCTTGAACCCGTTCATGCCGGGGAGGAGGATGTCAAGGATGATGGCGGCGTAGGCCGTCTCTCGCGCTCGCCACAGCCCGTCGTTCCCGTCGCCCACGATGTCGACGTCGAACCCTTCGGACTTCAACCCGGTCGCCAAAGCTTCGGCAATGTTGGTTTCGTCTTCGACCACGAGGATGCGCACCGGGAGATGCTGCCACGACCGCCGCGTCGCGATGCACCAGAGCTGAGAATCGCCCGAGCGGGCGGAGGGTGGAAAATTGCGGGCATTCGGGCAGGTTCGGCGTCACTCGGAGGCATCGCGTAGAGTGGGGAACCCGATACGAAAGCCACACATGACTGCAACGTTCGCCGAACTCGGCGTCTCGGCCCCTCTCGCCGAGGCCCTTGCGGCCCAGGGCATCCACGAGCCCTTCCCGATTCAAGCGCTCACCATCGCCGACGCGCTCGCCGGCCACGATGTGCTCGGCAAAGCCAAAACCGGTTCGGGCAAGACCCTGGCCTTCGGTCTCCCGCTGCTCGACGTCGTCGAGAAGGCGGCGCCGCAGCGGCCCCACGGTCTCGTGCTCGTACCAACCCGTGAGCTGGCCAACCAGGTGCGTGAAGTGCTCGCCCCACTCGGCAAGACGCTCGGCCTCACGGTCAATGCCTTCTACGGCGGCGTGAACATGGAGCCCCAGATCGAGGCGTTGGGCAAGGGCGTCGATGTGCTGATCGGCACACCTGGTCGACTCATCGACCTTATGGAACGCGGCGAGCTCTACTTCTCCAACGTCCGGGTCCTTGTCCTGGACGAAGCCGACCGCATGGCCGACATGGGTTTTCTCCCCCAAGTGCAGAAGATCCTCCATCGCGTCGAGGCGCCGCACCAGACCATGCTCTTCTCGGCCACGCTCGACCGCGGGATCGACCGGCTCGTTGCCCGTTACCTCAAGGACCCGCTCTCACACGAGGTGGAGGGCAGCGACGAATCCGTCGAGGAGATGCACCACCACTTCCTGTTGGTGCACCAGATGGACAAGATCAAAGTTGCCGCCGCAATCTCGCGCGGCGTCGATCGCACGCTGATCTTCTGTCGCACCAAGCGCGGCGCGGACAAAGTGGTCGAGCAGCTCATGCGCGAGCGGATCAAGGCCGGCGCGATCCACGGCGATCTCCGCCAAGCGGCTCGGGAACGTGCGCTCGCCGATTTCTCCGACGGCAAACTCCCTGTCCTCGTCGCCACCGATGTTGCCGCACGCGGTATCCACGTCGACGGTGTGGACGTCGTGATCCACTACGACCCACCGGAAGACCACAAGGCGTACGTCCATCGTTCCGGCCGTACCGCTCGTGCGGGCGAGGTCGGTGTCGCGGTGATGCTCTCCATGTGGAACGAGGAGAACGACGTCCGGGTCATCCAACGCCGACTCCAACTCGATGGCCCGATCGTCGAGGTGTTCTCCAACGACCCCCGCTTGGCCAATCTGTCGAACTGGGACCCGAGCGCCGACGAAGCGGTGGCGTAACCGTCGACGATCGCTGATCCGAACGGGTTACCGGCCGTCGAACTCCGGCGCCCGCCGCTCCATGAAGCTGAGCAGGCCCTCCTGGAAGTCCTGGGTCCGCATGAGCGCGCCGAGTTGTAGCAAGACGTGCTCGGAGTGGCTGCGGAAGTCTTCGGTCTGACCGGCACGGAACAGCTTCTTCATCGCTTGGATCGCGAGCGGGGCGTTGCCCGCAATCTCGCCGGCCCAGTCACGCGTGACGTCCATGAGGTCGGCGTCAGGGACCACTTCGTTGAGGATGCCGTAGTCCTTGGCCTGCTCGGCGGTGAGGTCACGTCCGAGGTAGGCGATCTCCGCCGCCTTCGCCCAGCCGACGAGCCTCGGGAGATACCAGGTGCCACCGCTCTCGGGCACGATGGCGCGCTTGGCGAAGCCCGGAAGGATGCGCGCCGACGCGGCGGCGAGCCGTAGATCGCACCCGAGCGCAAGGTCGAAGCCGTAGCCCGCGGCTGCGCCGTTCAGCGCGGCGATCACCGGCTTGTCCATCTCTTGGAGCGTGACCGTCGGCAAGTCGCTGGTGTGGCTGAGACTGCCTCCGCCCGGGCTGACGTCACCACCTCCACCGATTCCGGTCCCGGCCATGGCGTCTTTGATGTCGAGACCGGAGCAGAAACCTGCACCGGCACCGGTGAGAATCGCGACCCGGACGCCTCGATCACGATTGACGCGTTCGAAGGCTTCGCCGAGTTGGACCAGCATGCGCACCGAGATCGCGTTGCGGCGGTGCGGTCGGTTCAGCGTGATGGTCGCAATGTGACCATTGACGTCGTACAGGACCTCGGGCTCTGCGCCGGAGACGTGATCGTCCGGGGCAATGGTGGTCATCGTTCGGCGTTTCGGTCGCTTGGTGCCGCCGGCGGCCGTCGGGGTCGCGCCGGACGGACGACGCGCCGATCGGCCGGATGGCGCTTCCCAGCCGAGGCAACGTGGTGCGCGGTACGAGCCGGCACGACGCGAATGTCGGCGACGGCGTCGTCGACCTCGAGGATGTCAATCATTCCTCTTCGGCGGGCTTCGCGATGCGCCCGCAGTCGTTCGATGCGACGGGCGCGTTGGCGCTTGACCGCTCGCCGCCGCAGCGCAACGCCGACGATCAGCAGGATGAGGAGGAGCCATCCGAGGGTCTTGAGCACGGATCCGATGGTGAGACCCCCATCCGAGGCCGTGGCCTTGGCCGAGGAGGTCGCTTGCGTATTGGGTGTGACCGGCGCGGGCACCGCCGCCGATTTCGCGGACTTCGACGCCGTGGACGCCGTGGACCGCTCGGTTAGTTGCTGCGGTGTTGGGCTCGTAGTTTTGGCGCCGGTCGAAGCTACCTTCGAGGCGCCGGACCCGAGGACACTGGGAACGCCGGCGAAAACGCTGGCGCGGCCGTCGAGCGTGGCGAGTCGGACCGGCGGAAGCTTGGCGAGAGGAGCCGTAGGGGTCGGGGCCGGTGTCGCGCCACTGAACCCTTCGTCGAGCAAGTACCCGGCCCAACCGGTGTCGTCCCATGTTCCCATGACGACCGCGATGAGCGTGCGGCCGTTGCGCTGGGCGGCGGTGATCAACGTCCGGCTGGCCTGATCGGTGAACCCGGTCTTCAAGCCGATGGCGCCCGGATAGCTCGTGAGGAAACCGCGATTGTGGTTGACCAACCGGCGGCCCGCTCCGGTGGGATCGGTGAACTCGTAGGTCACTTGCCGTGCGGCGTCGGCGATGGCGGGCACCTTCAGCGCATTGCGAGCCACGATGGCGAGGTCGTACGCGCTCGACTTCGTCCCACCGCCGAATCCTTTTGGCCCATCGAGCCCGGCCGGATCGCGAAAGTCGGTGTTCTGCAACCCGAGTCGACGGCCGGTTGCGCTGGCCATCGCGGCGAACCCGCTGAGGTCGCCGCCGACGTTCTCGGCCATTGCGTACGCCGCGTCATTCGCGGAGATGATCAGCAAAGAGTGCAACGCCTGGTCGACGGTCCAGGCGCTGCCTTCTTTCATATCGATCTTCGACGCGGGTTGGCTCGCTGCCAGCGCGCTCACGTGCAATGTCGACGCCAAGGAGCGATGTTCGAGGGTGACGAGCGCCGTCAATACCTTGATCGTCGAAGCGGTGAAAAACGGAAGGTGCTCGCCGTGGGCGAGGAGCACGACGCCGGTGTCCGCGTCCACGAGGATGTACCCGGCCGGAATCTGGGTCGCCGGCGGGTCCGCGGCTGCCGCGGGCGGGGCCCAGAACGAAGAGAGGGCCAGGAGGGCTGGTAGTAGTACGAGTATCCAGCTCCGCCGGGCATGGCGGGTGCGCGTCATGCGTTTCCAAGGCTAGTAGCCGGTTCCATCCGTATCGTGGTTCGCTGGGCGGCTCCCGGGTCGCTCGCGTTCCGTGAACGGTCCGCCCGCAGCCGTCCTCGCGTGTCACGATGGCCGGGTGAGCCAGGATCAGCGAGTTTCCCGACGTATTGGCGCCATCGCCGAGTCCGCGACTTTGGCCGTCGACGCCAAAGCCAAGGCGCTCAAGGCGGCCGGCGAACCCGTCATCGGCTTCGGAGCGGGAGAACCCGATTTCCCCACCCCCGCCCATGTCGTCGACGCCGCCATCGAGGCGTGTCGCAACCCGGCGAGCTACCGGTACTCACCGACTGCGGGGCTGCCGGAACTGCGCCGGGCGATCGCCGACAAGACCGCGCGTGACTCGGGGTACGGGTGTATCCCCAGTCAGGTGCTCGTCACCAACGGCGGGAAGCACGCGGTGTACAACACTTT
>JANYJV010000076.1 GCA_025361725.1 Acidimicrobiia bacterium
GCGCGCGGACCTGCTCACTGTGTTCAACGAACGCTTCGACTCGAACGGTGTGACATCGTGCTTCGCCCCGCGGGTCACTACGTGAGCAGCGACTCGGTGTCGGTTGCGCAGCTGCGCGCCGCCGGACTGGAACGCAACGAAACCATCCTCGACTACCGCGTCGCGGCCACTCGCTAGATCGTGGTGAACCCGCCTCGGGCGACCGAGTTGACGTTCGGCGCCGGCGACAAAGTGCTGGTGCTCACGCGCGCGATCGCACGCGCGTCCCGTCGATCGACGCCGGCCGTTGCGAGTCCAGCAATGAGGCGCGGAAGCAGCCAAGTCTCGATCGCACGGTATGGCGACCAGCTCCTGACGTCGCAGTCCCGTCGGCATCAGCGATCGGTACTGCCATCACCGGCGAAGGACGAGCCAGGTGTGAGGATGCATGGATGAACACTGCCGTACGTCGACCCGGACCGAAGCTCTGGCTCTCCCTGGTCACCATCGTGCTCGGCGTTGCCGTGGGCGTGGCCAGCATCGTGGTCATCGTCGTCAACGTGTCACACGACATCATCGGTCCCACGTACGCGGTCCCGTCGACGATTTCTCTGCACCTCGGAACCGGCACGCACATGATCCTGGAGCGCACGGGAACGCAGAACAACTTCGATGCCGGGACACGAAACGTGGATCTGGACCCGAGCCAGATCGACGTCGTCGGCCCGAGTGGAGAGCGCGTGCCCGTCAACTACACCTCCGGCACCGAGACGATCACCCGCCCGAACGGAACGTACGTCTCGGCCGTCGAGTTCCGCGTGCGACGGCCCGGGAACTACCGCGTCGCCGTCCACGCGAGCAGGCCAGGTTTGGTCATGGTGCAGCAATCGATCGGTGAGGTCGCCCGGCGGAGCGTGGTCTGGGCATTGGGGATCGCGCTCGGAGCTTTGCTGGTCCTCGCCGGGATCATCATGCTCATCGTCGGCATCGTGCGCCGAAGCAAGGCGAAGCAGTTGGCGATGACCGCTACGTACGGGTCCACCCCGGGGCTTCCCCATGCGTATCCAACGGGAACCGGCGCAGTGCCGACCGGCGCGCCGAGCACGGCCCCCGTTCCCGGCGCTCCACCAGCGTCGCCCCCGGCCTCGCCACCGGCGTGGCATCCCGACCCGCACGGCCAGCATCGCCTCCGGTACTGGGACGGCTCGGCCTGGACCGATCACACCTGGGACTGAGGCGGCCTCGCCGAGACGGGACGACCTTTGTGCGTTCGCCCGCGTTCGGTGGATGAAAGCACAGCGGTGAGCGGGCTCGCGTCGATCGGGCGCCGACCCGTCATCGCGCCTAGTGGAAAGGTGACAGAACAGGTCGCGTGATCGGCAGTGGCAGTGGGTACGGAAGTACGATCTCCAGTCCAGTTGGCAACGGTGGCGCGGACGCGTTGGGGAGACGGTGGCTGGACATCCGGCAAGCGCTCGACCGGTCATCGGGCACGTCAATTCGATGGCGTTCGCCGAGCTCTTTGCGATCTCGGGCCTTGCCATCGCACAACCGATGCTCGACGTTCTCGCCAAGAACGCCGAACTCTTCGTAACTCGGAGAGCGAGCCTGATCCAAACAATCGTGTTGACCGCATGCGTGTTGTTCGCGGCACCCCTTGCGGCATTCGGAATCGAATGGTTGGTCGGCCGAATCAGCGACCGAGCTCGTCGGTGGGCGCACGTCGCGCTGTGCGGAACATTCGGCGGCCTGATAGTCCTTGAGGTCGCACACCGGACAACCTCGCTCACGACCTCCCGCCTTTACGCGCTCGCCGCGCTGGGGAGCTTAATAAGTGGGCTCATAATCTGGCGCGTGGCGCTGGTGAGACAATTCTTACGGTTCCTTGCTGTCGCCCCAGTCTTCTTTGCCGGGATGTTCCTCTTCGCCTCGCCAGTCACCGACGTTGTCGTCACCGCACCAAGGATGACCGCGGCACTTTCGTCGAGTACTCCTCACCGCGTCGTGGTCGTGGTGATGGACGAATTCCCTGAGATGTCGCTCCTCGATGGCACTGGTCACATCGATCGGCAGCTGTATCCCTCGTTCGCCTCGCTTGCCGGTGAAGCCACCTGGTACCGAAACTCGTCGACGGTCTCGGGTTTCACACAGGAGGCCGTGCCCGCCATCTTGACCGGCCGCTATCCGACCGGAAGACGGACCCTGCCGATCGCCCGCGAATACCCACGGAACCTCTTCACCATGCTCGCCGACCGCTACGACCTCAATGTCAACGAAACCATCACCCATCTGTGCCCGCCGAGCAACTGTGCCCACGAGTCAGGAGGCGTCGGACGCCTGCTCGCCGACGGCGCCCGTCTCTGGGAGCAATTCGCGTTGACGGACCGCAACGTCGCGGTCGATGGTGACGTCGATCAGGCGGGCGCGTCGGTCCGCACGGCAAAGACTTTCGTGCGCTCATTGCGGCCGAGCATGAAACCTCGACTCGATTTCGTGCACCTCGTCGCTCCTCACTTCCCTTGGAATCACCTCGGGACTCTCCAGTCCTATGACGTGCCCGGCGAACCGGTTGGGGAAAAAGAGTTCGTCATGCCCCCGGGACCTGGCCCCCGGAGTTCCCAACAGCGCCATCTGCTCCAGGTTCAGGCGGCCGACACGATGCTCGGAAGAATCGTGGATCGACTCCGCTCCACTGGCGCGCTCAACGACACGATGCTCATCGTCACCGCGGATCACGGGGTCGCGTTCACCCCCGGGGAACCATCCCGGAACCCGTCAGCCGCCAACCTCGCCCAGGTCATGTGGACGCCACTCCTGGTGAAATACCCCCAACAGAATCGCGGAGCCATCGATGACCGACCGGCCGAATCGATCGACGTGCTCCCCACGATCGCCGACGTGCTCAACGTGCAGCAACACTGGCGTTTCGACGGTCGATCACTGCTCGGTCAGCCACGTCAGGAAGGCACTCGTCGTCTCTATTTCGGATATTGGCTTCCTCCCGCGGGCCTGACCCCGCCGACCGATCGGCCCTACCGCACAATCGACGGCGCCTCCCAATTCGCGGAGGTTCTCCGAGCTCAGCCCACGCCGCAGGGAGGGGATCCTCAGCTTCGCATCTATCGCCGCGCGCCATATGGCGGTCTCGTCGGCCTTGCGTCCGATCCCCTCGTGCGCGCCTCGAACCACCCCGAAACCGTCACGATTCACCGAGCGGCGAGGTTACGACGCGCTCAAGTCGGAGGCGAGCGACTGGATTGGGTCTGGAACGACGGCTCTCTGCAGAATGCCGCCACCGCTCGATGGGTAGCCATCACGCTCGACGGTCGGATCGTCTCGGTGGTCCCCACCCTGACTCCGCAAGCGGGCACCGCACCCTTCACGTTCTTGGTGCCACCCGCGCTCGTTGTCGGCACCCACCATCGACTCAAGGCGTACCTCGTCACGAGCGATCTCCGCGCGCCGCGTCTCGACCCACTCACAATCGCGCGGTAACGCTCCTTCCCGACCGGGGAGCGGTTGCCACGCACGGCGAGAAGTCGGCGTCTACCGACGGCCGGTCGTGGTACCCAGACCGAAGCGCGGCGACGCGCGTGTGGAGCCGGGAAGGAGATTCGAACTCCTGACCTGCTCATTACGAGTGAGCTGCTCTACCGACTGAGCTATCCCGGCGGGGACGGAGCAGTGTACCGGGCACCCATTCTGGGACCGGGACCAAAGGCCGCAACGCGTCAGGCGACCGCCGGCAGGTGCGAGACCAACCGCAGGAGCAACGACCCGACATTGGGGTTGAACTCGTCGGCCTGGCGGGCGGCGCGGCAAGCGTCGACGGCATCGGCCGCACGCGCCGCGTTCACGGTCGGGGCGCCCGGTGCACCGGTCAGGACTTCGAGATAGACCGATTCCATCGCACCGATACCTTCGATGAGCGCATCGGTCTTCGCCCTGCGCAGTTCTTGCTTCTGACGTTCTGCCAACCGACGACGAAGCGACGCTGCAGTCCGCGGTTGGTAGCCGCGCGCCTCGATGTCTGCATCGAGCACCGTGAGTTCCTCGGTCGCGGCGCGCTCGGACGCGCTTGCGGCACCGTCGAGCGCGGCTTCGAGTTCTTCGGCGAGCTTCACCGTGGTTGCGGCCCGCCCGTCAACCTGCGCCACCACGTCGGCGAACACGGCCCGCAAGGTATCCATCGCCGGCGTGTAGACGGGCGGCGCGTACGCGAAGTCCACCCGCTGACACCGGGACCGGATAGTCGCGAGCAAACCCTCGGGACGATCCGTGAGCAGCATGACAATCGTTCGCGGTGGCGGCTCTTCGATGCTCTTCAACAATGCGTTTGCGACCGTCGGTTCCATCCGATCCGCGTCCCGCAACATCACGACCTTGCGAACACCTTCGACGGGTGCCCGGTGGATCTCGGGCAACACGCGCGGCAGACCCGGATCGCGCCGCGCGGTCTCGCCACTCCGCGGCGCCCGAATCTCGTTGGCCAGCGTGTACGTGGCCGTCGTCGGTTCGAACTCCACCACATCGGGGTGCGCGCCGCGCGAGACGAGCGACACACTCCGATCGTCGGTTGCGCCGATCACTTCGCACGCGAATGCTCGGGCCGCTTCGAGCGCGCCGGAACCCCTCGTGCCGACGAGCAGGTACGCGTGCGACGGATGGCCGGAGGCGGCACGCAACGTCTTCACCGCGCGTTCCTGACCGATCACCTCGTCCCACATGATCAAGCGATCCTACGAGGGAGCGGATTCTGCGTTCACGAACGGCTCGACCACCGCACGAAGGCGCGCTGCGACGGCCTCAGGCGGCCCGGCACCGGCGATGACCGTCCAGCCCTTCGCCTCGGCAAGCGTGCGGTAGGCACGCCGCACGTGCTCATGAAACGCATCGCCCTCGCGCTCCATGCGGTCCGAGCCGGGAGACCGGCGTTCTTCGGCCGTGGCGTCATCGACGTCGAGCACCACGACGAGGTCCGGGACCAGACCATCGGCCGCGAATACTGAGAGGGCCCCGACCGCATCCACACCGAGGTCCCGGACCACACCCTGGTACACCAGCGACGACGGCACGTGGCGATCACTGACCACCCACGCGCCGCGAGCCAGTGCCGGCCTGATCACGTCGGCAATGTGTTGCGCGCGATCGGCGGCCATCAACAGCGCTTCGGCGCGCGGGGCAATCGCGCCTCCGTCGAGCAGCAGTTTCCGGAGCGACACGCCGAGCTCGCTGCCACCCGGTTCGAGTGTGGCGACGGCATCGATGCCTGATGATTGCAACCACGCTACGAGTAAGTCGCGTTGCGTGGACTTCCCGGACCCGTCCCCACCTTCGAGGACCACGAAGCGCCCGGTCATTGGGAGCCACCGCCGGGGTCCGGCACTGCCGGCTCATCGGTCGGCCCGAACGAGCCGTTCGCCGGTGGATGCTCCGACAGTGTCGGGTGGTTCGAGGAGATGCGCGACAACTGTCGGCGCGCGTACAAACCGGAGGCGACGGTGAGCGCGCCGCCCGCCCACAACGCAGCCCGAACACCTGGGAATGAGTAGCCGAACCCGCCGAGCTGAATGTGTTGCGACGAGCTGAAGCGCGAGAACACCCAGTCGAAGAGATCCGCGAACAGTGGCGAGACAATGAGGGACAACAACAGGCACAACCGGACCACTGCGTAGAGAGTTGCGAAGGTTCGGCCTCGCATCTCGTCCGACACGGTCTCCTGGATCAGTGTGAATCCCGTGACGTAGGCGCTCGAAGCACCCGCGCCCACGATGGCGATGAGCAGTGCCGTGATTCCGCCCACGTTGAACGACACCGCGGCAATCAGAAACCCACCGCAACCGATCACCGCCCAGGAGAACACCGACTCCCTGGGCAGTTTCTTCTGCAGCGCCAGGATTGCGAACAACCCCAGCGCGGCACCGGTGCCAAGCGCGGACAGCATGACGCCGTACTGCGCTTTGGATCCCAGTACCTCCTCCGCGAAGAGCTGGCCCAGCGGCACCATCGCTCCGGCTCCGATGAGCCCGCCGCCCAGGCCGATGATCACGGCACGGCTGAAGGGCTCTGAGCGCATGAACCTCACGCCCTCTCTGATCTCCCGCATGCTGGAGGCCAGATCGAGTTTCTGGTTGCCGTCTCGCGCCGGACGCGGAATCGGGAGTCGGAAGACGATCAGCGCCGAGGTGATGTAGGTGATCGCATCGAACCAGAGCGAGATGACGTCGTTGTCCACCTTCAGCGACTTCAGCGCATCGAAGCCACCCAGCCAGGTGGCGACGACCGAGAGCACCGCCGCGATGCCGGCCGCAAGGGGAAATGTGCCGTACGACGCGACGAGCGAAAGGGTGTTGGCCGACGCCAGATTCTCTTCGGGCACGAAATGGGGAACCGACGCGTCCTTGGCCGGACCCCAGAGCAACGTCATGATCTCGATGAAGAAAGAGGCAACCACGAGGAGAGCAAGGCTGTTCACGAACGGCAACGTGCAGATGAGCGCAGCACGACCGAGATCGCACAACACCATGATCCGGCGGCGGTCGAAGCGATCGACCATCACCCCGCCGAGCGTCGCCAAGAAGAAGCCCGGCAGCATCCGGGCGCCCATCACGAGGCTGATGGCCGCGGCCGAGCCATTCGAGACTTGTGCAGTGATCCCCAGAATGGCGATCAGCCCAACCCAGTCTCCAAGGCTGGAAAAGACCTGGGCCAGCCACAGCCGCAAGAACGGCTTCGAGCCGAAGAGCCGGAACGACTCCGTCGGGACCGGTGTCTCCTCGCCCGCACTCGGGATGAAGGGCGCGGGATCCGCACCGGGGCGCCGGCTCGGCATTCCTGCGCCCGCCTCAGAGGTCGCCGGCTCCGGCGGGGGTGAATCAGAAGGCGTCGTCACTACTACCGAGTGCCTCGACCGCTGTCACCTTCTTCGCGGCGGCCTTCTTCGCCGCTGCGCTCTGCCCTTTTTTCACCACTCGCGTGGTTCCGGTGCCCGGCTTCTTCGCGGTTTTCTTCGCGGTCTTCTTCGTCGTCTTCTTGGCGGCCGTCTTCTTCACGGACTTCTTCGCCTTCGTGGACGGACCCTTCGCAGCCCGCTCGCGCAACAGATCCAGCGCGTCCTCGAACGTCATCGTCTCGGGATCGAGGCCACGCCGAAGGGTGGCGTTGGTGGCGCCGTCGGTGACGTACGGACCGAAGCGACCGTCCAACACCCGGATGGGTTTGCCCGTATCCGGGCTCTCGCCGAGTTCCGCCAGCGGCGGCTTGGCCGTCTGACCCCGACCGCGTTTGGGTTGGGCGAAGATCACTTCGGCCTGTTCCAGCGTGCAGGTGAAAATCTGGTCTTCGGCCTCGAGGCTGCGGCTGTCCGTGCCTTTCTTGAGGTACGGGCCGTACCGACCGTTCTGCGCGGTGATCTCGTTGCCATCGGCGTCGGCACCGACGATCCGAGGCAGCGCCAACAACTTCAGTGCGCTCTCGAGGTCGACGGTGTCGGGATCCATGCTCTTGAACAGCGACGCGCGGGGAGGCTTCGTCTTGGCCTTCGTACCCTCTTCGAGCTTGCCGAGCTGTACGAACGGGCCGAACCGTCCGTTGAGCGCCAACACGGGTTCGCCGGTCGCCGGGTCGGTCCCGAGCTCACGCGGACCGGCCGCACCCTTGGAGATCAGCTCTTCGCAGCGCGCGATCGTCAACTCGTCCGGCGGGAGATCTGCCGGCAACGGACACTTCTCATCGCCGTGATGCAAGGACTCGCCCGTGTTCCACACCCGGACCACGTACTCGCCGCCGGTCTCGTCGGTGCCGATGAGGATCTTGTTGACCTCGGCCATGTCGATCTTGGCAAGGTTGGCTTCGGAGACAAGCTCGCTCAGCCCTGCGGTCCCGTTTCCGAAGTAGAACGAGTGCAGCCACTTCTCGGCTTCACCTTCGCCACGCGCCACCGCGTCCAGTGCTTCCTCCATCGTGGCGGTGAAGCTGTAATCCACGAGGTGGGAGAAGTACCGCTCGAGCAGTTGCGTCTTGGCAAACGCCGTCCACGAAGGAACGAGCGCGTTCCCTTTCTTCCACACGTAGCCACGCTCGCTCGTGATCGTGTTGATGATCGACGCGTACGTGGAGGGACGGCCGATGCCCGAGTCTTCCAACACCTTCACCAACGTGGCTTCGGTGTACCGCGCGGGCGGTTGGGTGGTGTGACCGTTCGCGTCGAGCGATCGGACCGCTACGCCCTCTCCCTCACCAACGCTCGGCAAGACCGCCTCGTCTTCATCGGCCGCGGTCGGATCGTCACTGACGTCCACGTACGCCATACGAAAGCCGAGGAACTCGTACGACTTCCCGGAGGCGCGAAACACGGCCGATTCGTTCGCGCTCGACGATCCGCCGAGGCGGATCGTGACGCGTCGACCGCGTGCATCGGTCATCTGGCTGGCGACGGTGCGCATCCACACGAGTTCGTAGAGCTGCTGCTCGTCGCGAGAAAGTTCGCCGCGCACGTCTTCCGGGGTTCGGAACCGCGCGCCGGACGGTCGGATCGCCTCGTGGGCCTCTTGTGCGTTCTTCGTGGTGTTCGCGTACGACCTCGGCGCGGGCGGGAGGTACGCCTGTCCGAATCGTTCGACGATCTGCGCACGGGAGGCATCGACGGCCTGATTCGACAGGCTGATCGAGTCCGTCCGCATATACGTGATGTAGCCACGCTCGTAGAGGCCCTGGGCGACGGACATCGTGCGTGCTGCGCTGAATCGCAGTTTGTTGCCGGCTTCTTGTTGCAGCGTCGTCGTCTTGAACGGAGGCTTCGGACGCTCGGTGAAGTCCTTCGCCTCCACCTGGCGAACGGTGAACGCGGTATCGGCCAAGCGGTTCGCCAGCGAACGCGCGTCATCCTCGAGCAACCGAGTCGCCGTGGCATCCAACGCGAGCGCGCCGGTGGCCGGATCGAAGTCACGTCCGGTTGCGATCCGTTTGCCGTCGAGCTCGACAAGCCGCGCGCCGAACTCGGTGCCGCGCGCGGCGAACCGCCCGTCGAGATCCCAGAACTCGGCGGTGCGGAACGCCATGCGTTCCCGTTCGCGCTCCACCACCAGCCGCACCGCAACGCTCTGGACACGACCCGCCGATCGAGCACCGCCGACCCGGCGCCACAGTACGGGCGACACCTCGTACCCGACGAGGCGGTCCAGGGTGCGCCGACCTTCCTGCGCCTCCACCAATTTCATGTCCAACTCACGCGGGTTCGCGATCGCGGCGTCGATCGCCTCGCGCGTGATTTCGTGGAACACCATCCGCTTGACGTCGGTCTTCGGCTTCAGCACCTCGACGAGGTGCCACGCGATCGCCTCGCCCTCTCGATCCTCATCGGTGGCGAGATAGAGCTCGTCGGTTCCCTTCATCGCCCGCCGCAGATTGGCGACCACGTCCTTCGAGCGGCCCTCGGGTGGCGCGTACTCAAGTCGGAAATGGTCGTTGACGTCCACGCCGAGTCCCTTGCGCGGCAGGTCCCGCACGTGTCCGAAACTCGCCAACACGGTGAAATCGCCGCCGAGAAAGCGACCGATCGTGTCGGCCTTCGTCTTCGATTCGACGATCACAAGGGATTTCGCCACAGCCACGTTTTCTGAGTTCGGGACAAGAGGACCGAGCGAACGTAGCGCCCAGGAGGGGCTGAATGCCTGGATGGGGGCCCTAATGTGAACCGATGATTGCTGGCATCACGGATTCGATCGACCCCAAACAGCTGCTCGAATCGTTCGGCACGATCGGACTCCTGCTCATCATCTTCGCCGAGTCCGGCCTGCTGATCGGCTTCTTCCTCCCTGGAGATTCGCTCCTCTTCACCGCCGGGCTCCTGGCGTACCAGGGTCATCTGAACCTCGCGGTGATCCTGTTTGGATGTTTTGTCGCCGCGGTTGCCGGCGACCAGGTGGGATACGCCTTCGGGAAGAAGGTCGGCCCGTCGCTGTTTCGCCGTCCCAACTCGCGACTCTTCAAACAGGAATACGTCGAGCGCGCCAACCAGTACTTCGTGGAGCACGGCGCTAAGACGATCTTGATGGCTCGCTTCGTTCCGGTCGTCAGGACGTTCGCCCCGATTGTCGCCGGGGTTGGAGACATGCCCTACCGCACGTTCCTGATGTTCAATGTGGCCGGTGGCGCGCTCTGGGCCGTTGGCGTCACCCTGCTCGGTTACTTCCTCGGCGACGCCATCGGCGCCGACAACGTCGACAAGTATCTGCTCCCGATCATCGCGGTCATCATCATCCTGTCGCTGATCCCGCCGTTCCTCGAGTACCGCAAGCACAAGCGCAAAGCGGGCTCAGCCACACCCTGAGCCCGTTCCCGGTCAGGCCTCGAACCGGTAGCCCATTCCGGGCTCAGTGATGAAGTAACGGGGATGCGAAGGACTCGGTTCGAGCTTGCGACGAATCTGCGCCATGAACACCCGCAGGTAGTTGGTCTCCTTCTCGTACTCCGGGCCCCAGACCTCCTGCAGGAGTCGACGCTGGGGCACCAACTTGCCGGCGTTGCGAACCAGCACCTCGATGATCTGCCATTCGGTGGGAGTCAACCGGATCTCGTTCGAGTTCGCGTCACGGACTTTCTTGACCACGAGGTCGATCGTGAAGTCCGCGGTTTCGACCGTCGCCGCTTCCTCGGCCGGAGTGGCGCGCCGAACTGCGGCCCGCAATCGCGCCAACAGCTCGTCCATGCCGAACGGTTTCGTCACGTAATCGTCGGCCCCGGCGTCGAGCGCCGCGACCTTGTCGGCCTCGGCTTCGCGCACGGACAGGACGATGATCGGGACCTCGCTCCAGCCGCGGAGACCGTGAATGACCTCGACGCCGTCGATCCCCGGGAGACCCAGGTCAAGGACGACGACATCGGGGTGATGGCGCGCCGCCAACTCAAGCGCTTCTTCCCCCGTCTCGGCGAGGTCGACCTGGTACCCGCGCGCTCGGAGGTTCACACCGAGCGCGCGCCGGATCTGCGGTTCGTCGTCACACACCAACACGCGGGACTCAGCCATGGTCCACCGGCAACGCGATCACCATCGTCAGCCCTCCGCCCGGGGTGTCTTCCACGCTGATCTCGCCGCCCATACTGGTCACGAACCCCTTGGCGACGGCGAGGCCGAGACCCACGCCGTTTCCGTTGCGCGGGTTGTCGCCCAAGCGTTGGAACGGCTCGAAGATCCGATTCCGTTGGTCGAGGGCCACGCCCGGACCGCGATCGATGACCCGCAGCACGACCCGGTCCGCCGTCGCGGCTGCACTGACCCGCACCGGACGATCCGGCGGGGACCAGGACCGCGCGTTGTCGATCACGTTGGCGATGGCGCGCTCCAGCAGCGCAGCATCGGCCACCGCCGCGGGGAGGTCTTCGGGAACGTCGATGATCACCGGCGTCGGTCGCTCCGGGAGTCCGTCGATGGCGCGCGGCACTACTTCGTCGAGCCCCACCGATCGAACCACGAGCTGAAGCGCGCCAGTCTGAAGCCGGCTCATGTCGAGCAAGTTCCCCACGAGTGAGTTCAGCCGGTCCGTCTCCTCGTCGATCGTCGCCAGGAACTCAGAGGTCGCCTCGGGCGTCCAGTCCACATCGCTCTGCAGCAGACTCGTCACCGACGCCTTGATCGACGCGAGTGGCGTCCGCAGGTCGTGGGATACGGCTGCGAGCAACGCCGTCCGGAGCGCGTTGCCTTCGGCCAACCCGATCGCCGTTGCCGCGTCCGCTTGGAGCCTCCGCCGCTCGAGTGCCACCTGCACCTGCGCCGCGAACGAATGTGCGATATCCAGATCGCGTTCGTTGATCTCTGCCCCGTCGACGACGAGCACTTCGTCGCCGTGCAACGGCAGTTGGAATGACGCCGAGTCGGGATCCGCAGGAACCGGATGGCCCGCAACTGCGACGGACTCCCAGCCATCGTCAGAGGGGCTCAATACCGCTACCGAACGCGCCGAAAATGCGGCGCGCAGCTGCGCCACGAGTTGCGCGAGCGGATCGTCGGCACCGGCAATCGTGCCACTCATGGCAGCCAAGGTTTCCGCCTCAGCTCGCGCTCGCGCCGCGTCCGCGGCACGGCGGTCCGCCACCGCAACGAGCACGCTCACCACCCCGGCAACGATGAGGAACACCGCGAGCGCCAGCAAGTTCTCGCCTTCGGAGATCGTGAACTTGTGCAGCGGTGGGGTGAAGTAATAGTTGGCCAGCAACACGCCGCTGACCACAGCGACGAGCGCCGGCCGCAGCCCGCCGATCGCGGCCACGATCACGACGAGCAGCAGGAACAGCAGCAGATCCGCCGGCAGACTCACGTGGTGGCGAAGTCCTGCGAGCACGACCGTCAGAGACGCCGGACCGATGAGCGCCGCCGTCCATCCTCCGATCCGCCGCCGTCGCGACAGCGTCATCGGACGCGGCATTTCCACCCGAATCGCGGGCGGCGGCCCAGTCTCGCCCCGGGCAATCACGTGCACGTCCAGCGGGCCGCTCGCGCGCAGGATGTCGTTGATCACCGAACCGCGCACCAGCTCGTTCCAACGGCTCTGACCGCTCGCACCCACCACGAGCTGCGTGGCGTTTTCGGACTTGGCGAACCGCAGGAGTGCACCGGCGACGTCGTCTCCGCTGACCTCCCGGTATGCACCCCCGACCTCAGTCACCAACCGACGCATCTCGGCCAGGCGTTCGGCCGACGGGCCCGCAAGACCGTCCGACGGTCGGACGAAGACCGCAGAAAGTTCCCCCCGAATCCTCATGGCCATCCGCGCGGCGCGCCGGATCACATCTTCGCCGCCCGGTGCGCCGGTCACCGCAACGACCACCCGTTCTCGCGTTTCCCACGCACCGCCAATGCCGTGGAGTTCGCGATAGTCCTCGAGCGCCTCTTCCACGCGGTCCGCCACCCACATGAGCGCGAGTTCACGCAACGCTCCCAGGTTGCCGGCTCGGAAATAGTTCGAGAGCGCGGCATCGACTTTCTCGGGCCGGTAGATGTTGCCATGCGCCATGCGCCGCTGCAGCGCCTCGGGCGTCATGTCCACGAGCTCGACCTGATCGGCCGCACGGACGACCGCATCCGGGATGGTCTCCCGCTGCTCGATACCCGTGATCGCCATCACGACATCCGTGAGCGATTCGAGGTGCTGGATGTTGACCGTGGAGATGACCTCGATCCCGGCGTCGAGCAAGGTCTCGATGTCTTGCCACCGCTTCTCGTGGCGACTGCCCGGAACGTTCGAGTGCGCGAGCTCGTCGACGAGCGCCACCGCCGGCCTCCGGGCGAGGACGGCGTCGAGGTCCATCTCCTCGAACTGGGCACCGCGGTACTCGAACCGCTGCCGAGGAACGACTTCGAGCGTGCCGATTTGGGCCGCGGTGGCGGGGCGACCGTGGGTCTCGACGAAGGCGACCACGACGTCCGTCCCGCGATCACGGCGACGCTGACCTTCGTTCAACATTGCGAACGTCTTTCCGACGCCCGGCGCAGCACCAAGGTAAATCCGGAGCGTGCCGCGAGCCATGGACCGAGCCTATGGACTTGTGACGCGGTCGAGCGCGAGGTTCAGGTCCAGGACGTTGACTGTTTCCTCGCCCAGAACACCGAGTTGCCGATCGTTCACATGACCGTCGACGAGCGTGCGCACGATCGCCTCCGCGAGACCCCGCGCCTTTGCCACTCGAGCCACCTGCACCCGAGCGTTGGCCACACTGATGTCAGGGTCCAGACCGGATCCGGACGCCGTCACCGCGTCGACCGGAACCTTGGCATCGGCGCTCAGTCCGTTCTCCTTCTTGTACTGGGCGACCCGATCTTGAACTGCTTGGGCCAGGTCCGGATTACTCGGACCCAGGTTCGAGGCACTGCTGGCGGCGCCGTCGTACCCATCCGTCCCGGCAGCCGACGGGCGTGGGTGGAAGTAGCGAGGTTTTGCGAAGTTCTGTCCGAGCAGGCTCGACCCAACGACGTGACCGTTGCGTCGCACCAACGAACCGTCGGCTCGACCTGCGAACACTCCTTGGCCGATTGCGAGGACCGCCAACGGATACAGGATGCCGGTCACGATCGTCAGCATCAGCAGAATCCGCAGTGCCGGAAAGAGTTGGCGCCGCATCACTTCACCCCCAGGGCTGAGATCACGACATCGATGAGTTTGATTCCCACGAACGGTGCGATCAGCCCGCCGACTCCATAGATCAGCAGGTTCCGCCGCAGGATCTCGGCGGCGCCCATGGCTCGGAACTTCACTCCTCGCAGCGCGAGTGGGATCAACACCACGATGATCAGCGCGTTGAAGATGACTGCGGAGAGAATCGCCGACCGTGGGGTTGCGAGACCCATCACGTTCAACGTGTCGAGCGCACCCAACCCACCGAAGATCGCGAACATCGCCGGGATGATGGCGAAGTACTTCGCGACGTCGTTGGCGATGGAGAAGGTGGTCAACGAACCGCGCGTGATGAGCAACTGCTTGCCGATCTCGACGACCTCGATGAGCTTCGTGGGATCGGAGTCCAGGTCCACCATGTTCCCGGCTTCTTTCGCGGCCTGGGTTCCGGTGTTCATGGCCACGCCGACGTCAGCCTGGGCAAGTGCCGGCGCGTCGTTCGTACCGTCGCCGGTCATCGCAACGAGGCGTCCGCCCTGCTGCTCCTTCTTGATCAGCGCCATCTTGTCTTCCGGCGTCGCTTCGGCCAAGAAGTCGTCCACTCCGGCTTCCTTGGCGATGACCGCCGCGGTCCGAGGGTTGTCACCCGTGATCATCACGGTCCGAATACCCATGGCCCGCAGCTCGTCGAAGCGCTCGGCCATACCTGGCTTCACGGTGTCTTTGAGGTAGATCACACCGAGCGCCCTGGGAGCCGAGCCGTTCTTCGTTGCGACCACCAACGGCGTTCCTCCCTGCTCGGCGATGCCGATCACGATCGTCTCGAGTTCGTCGGGAACCTGACCGCCGCTGTCCTTTACCCAGTTCGCAACTGCCTCGGCGGCGCCCTTGCGAATCGAGTGGCCGTCGTAGTCGATCCCGCTCATACGAGTCTGGGCGGTAAACGGAATGAGTTCCGCGTTCGGGGGTGCCGTAGCCGCCACGCCGTAGTGCTCGTTGGCGAGGACCACGATGGACCGCCCTTCGGGTGTCTCGTCGGCCAGGCTCGACACCAACGCCGCTTCGGCCAACTCTTGTTCGGTCGAACCGTGGACCGGCAGCAGCTGCGCAGCTTGGCGAGCGCCGTAGGTGATGGTGCCGGTCTTGTCCAGGAGCAGCGTGCTGACGTCTCCCGCAGCCTCGACCGCACGACCGCTCATGGCGAGCACGTTGCGCTGCACCATCCGGTCCATGCCGGCGATGCCGATCGCCGAGAGCAACCCACCGATCGTGGTGGGGATCAGACACACGAGCAAGGCGACGAGCACGATCACCTTCTGTTCCGCGTTCGAGTACACGGCGAACGGCTGGAGCGTGACCACGGCGAGCAGGAAGATGATGGTCAGTCCTGCCAACAAGATGTTGAGCGCGATCTCGTTCGGCGTCTTCTGGCGTTCGGCGCCCTCCACGAGTGCGATCATCCGGTCGAGAAAAGTCTCCCCCGGCTTCGAGCTGATCCGAACGACGATCTGGTCGGAGAGCACTCGGG
>JANYJV010000115.1 GCA_025361725.1 Acidimicrobiia bacterium
CTTCTCGGGCGACCAGCTGCGAAGCTCCGCGTCGTCACCTGCCATCTCGGAGCCGGCGCGTCGTTGTGCGCGGTCGCGGACGGGCGCTCGATGGACACCACGATGGGCTTCACCCCGCTGGAGGGACTGATGATGGCGACGCGCTCCGGCACCGTGGATCCCGGCCTGCTCCTCTGGCTCCTGCGGACCGGACGCCTGAAGGTCGACGAACTCGAGGAGGGGCTCGAGCACCGGGCTGGTTTCGCCGGTGTCGCTGACGTCCCCGGGGGCGCGTTCGAGGAGGTGCAACGGCGCGCTGACGGGGGAGACGAGCGCGCACGTCTCGCGCTCGCTATTTACGGACATCGGTTGCGCGGTGGGATCGCCGCGATGGTCGCGTCTCTCGAAGGAATCGACGTATTGGTGTTCACCGGCGGGGTCGGGGAGCGGGCGTGGCGGTTGCGAGAGGAGACCGGTCGCGGTCTCGGATTCCTCGGAGTCCACATCGACGACGCGCGTAATCGAACGGTCGGTGAGGACGATGATGCCGTGGTCTCAGCGGCGGTTGCGGAGGTCGAAACCGTCGTGGTCCACAGCCGAGAAGATCTCGAGATGGTCCGCGAGGTCCGGCGCGTCCTCAATCCGGCCGGGTTGGGTCCGTGAGTCGGTCCTGGCCGAAGAACCCGGAGACTCGGAGCTCGTCGAGGGAGCGGACGGTTCGTGCCTCGGCAGCGCTCGGTACTTCGGTTCACAACGCGAACGTCCAAGGATGTTCGTCATACCTCGGCTGCAGGCTCGCCGGTCGCGTGGTGGCGACTGCGGAATCACGAGTCGTGTTCGACCCCAAGCTCGGAATGTCCAGTCGTCGCGTCCAGGATGACTTGCCTGATGAGCTCGGGGCGTCGAATGGGAAGGTGATGATCGCCATTGACGATTCTCACGTTTGCACGGCTGTTGCTCCGCTCGAGCGACGCAGTGAGACGACCGACGGCCTCCGTTGACGACTCGGCATCACGAGTCCCGTAGAGCAGGGTGACTGGCTGTTTGATCGCGATGAGGTCGGGGAGTGGGCGGTGGCCGAGCACGACGTTGTGCAGTGTTCGGCTATACGAAGGCCAGGTGTGCATCACCCCGTCTTGTGCCACGCCCGCTGGCAGGTTCCGGACGAACAGGGGTGCTGCTGCTTTCGCGACCGGACGGAGGCGACACATCGCGTTGCAGATCCAATGCGCGACGACACGGTTTTCGGCGGTGGCCTTCGCGAGCCAGCCGAGTCGCGTGACGGCTCGGATCGCTTCTTCCGCTGTCTCGTAGGCAGGCATGCCGATGAGAACGACTGCACGCACAAGATCCGCATGGGTCGCAGCTGCGGCTGCAGCGATGAGCGCGCCGGTGGAATGCCCGACGAGGACGCTGCCGGGAGTTACAAATGGCGCAATGCGAGCGACATGACACGCGATGTCATACGACGCGTCGGACGGTTTCGGCGAGCGACCGAATCCGAGCAGATCCGGCATGGTGGCCCGGAAGGGGGCGTCGACCGGTGCGACCGCGTCCCAGTATCGCGACGATGCCCCGAGTCCATGGAGTAGGACGACTGGAGCACCGGTACCCGATCTTCGAACAAAAAGTCCGTGCGGGACTTGCCCTTCGGGGCGCGGGTTTGGAACGGGTTGGGTCATCGCGAGGTAGTGGACCGATGGATCGACACGTCCAATCCTTCCACGGCAGCTTCCCGGCCCGAGCGCGTTTGGCCGACCAGCCATGCGAGCGGCGGAGATGGATGTATGTCCAGCCAACGAGGTTGAAGAGAATCTCCGCATCCTCTGCGAGGTCCTGTCGAGTACACGCGTAGTGAAGGGTGTCGGACTCGATTCCGGAATTCATCTGGGTTGATATGGCCTGCAGGAATGGCTCGGCGCCTCGACGCGCTGCGCTCCTACCCCTCGCCCGAGGGGTGGTGTGGCCATAGGCTCCGTGTGTGACAACCAGGCAATCTGGCCGCGAAACGCCTGAGTTTTCGCAAATAGCTGCGCCCGTGCTTGGTGGCGACACCGCATGAGCCCAGACCTCGCGGTCGTCGTCTTCGCGGATCTCGTCGGCTTCAGCGCACTCACTGACGCCCACGGTGATCGCGACGCGGTGGTCGTCGCAGATCGACTTGCGCTGACCGAGGCCGCGCTCGACGCAGGCGTCGAAGTCGTGAAGACGATCGGTGACGCGGTGATGCTGCGCGGGGACGAGATCCCCCCGACCATGGAGACGGTGGCGCGGCTCGTCGCCGCGATACTCACGGAACCGAGGTATCCATCGGTGCGGGTCGGCGTCCACGTGGGGCCGGTCATCAGGAGACCCGGAGACCTGTTCGGCCAAACCGTCAACGTTGCTGCCCGCCTCGCGAGCGCAGCAGCAGCGGGACAGATCGTCGCGTCGCGGCCAGTCGCGGCTGCGGCCGGCATTCGTTTTGTTGCAGATCCATTGGGTCGCTTGACGTTGCACAACATTGCCGACCCGGTGGAGGCCTTCGCCATGCGGCTGGTCGACTCACAGGTCGCCGATGCCCAGGTCGACCCGGTGTGCCGCATGCGTCTCGATCCGAGCGGGTCCCACCCGAGTCGGACATACCTCGGACGCGCGTACGCCTTGTGTTCCGGGACGTGTGCGGCACTCTTCGATGCCGATCCCGACCGCTATGCGGACGAGGCATTCGGCCGGGCCAGTCCGGCTTCGCCGGTCAACGGCTGAGAGTCGCGGTGTCGCCGTCAGCTAGTCCCGCGCTCGGCTCATCCGGGTCCGTCGGCCTCGTGCGCGAATGCAACAGAGCCCCCCGTCACGTTCACCAGCTGGCGCGAGTTGCACGAATGCAACAGAGCCCCCGTCGAACTCAGCATCGCGACCGAGCCACCGCGATTCCCGCTTAACCGACCGGATCCGGACCGACACCGTTGCGGTCCCACAGTTCTGGGGTCACACCTACCCGAGCGGCCAACTCCATGCACGCCGTCGGCCCGGTGCCAACGTGAACCGTCTGCACACCACGACCGAATCCGACCCGTTCACCGGCATGCCAGTTTCAACGCGAGGCCATGCCGCATCGCAGCCGGGTGAGAAGGTCCTGTCGTGTCATGCAGGGCCTAACCCGCCTACCGGCGAGACGACAGCCACCTTCGGGGGAGGATGTGACCCCCGCCCCGCCACGGGAGCTCAAACGTTGTCGCCTCCACCGGCCGGCCTGATCGTTGTAGCGGCGACTGGCGCGGTCGGGGCGGCAGCCGATCACGTCCTTACCCCGGGAACGCGACCAGGCGGAGCGAGGGAGTCCTCAAACTGTCCTCAACTTGTCGACAAAGGTTGGCGAACATCGACAACTGATGCAACGACGAAGTGCAGGTCAGGGCGTACGTTCGCCGAATCGCCGCACGTCGCGGAGGTGTCGAGGGAGGTCTGGGGGACCGAAGGTCCCGGGTTCGAGTCCCGGCAGCCCGACCACCAAAAGTGCAGGTCAGTGCCTCTTTTCATAAGCATGGTGGAGTCCATGTCACGGCGATCGTGCGTCGCGCAGGGCCGATGTTCGGTGCCGAGTCGTCGACCCTTTCGCGAAACACGTGACGGTGGCCGAAGTCCGGACCGACCAATGGGTCACCGCCATCTTCAAAGTCCGCACCAAGAAAGTCATCATCGATGGCGAGATCGTCCACGACGGCGACTTCAACCTCTCCCGCGTCCTGCGCTGGACGGGAAGGATGTCCAGACGCCACCACCACCTCCGCCCATCGGCATGATGTCCAGACGGACCAGAGGTACGGTTGACCCGGAACATTCCGGGATACGTGCAGGTGGTCATCCCTACACCGAGCAGTTTGTCGTTCGTCACGGTCGTACCCCGCGAGCGATCGGTCGGTCGCATCACAGTTGTTGCTGGTCGTTGTCTGTTTGCGATTACCGAGGCATTCGACACGGCACCTGTCGGTCAAGCAGATCCAACTGTGCCATCGAGCGGGACCCCAACGCACATGACTGAGCCCGACACGAATGGGTACGCCGCACGAACTTGCCTCACGAGGCACTAGCGGCAGAAACCCACCATCGTCAGCATCATGCGGGCGTCAACGACCCACCCACTCAGCGCGGCAGCGCTCACGATTCCGACGCCGCTGACCGCGGCGTGCACCGAGAAGCGCAGCGCCCGGGTCGGTGACGGAGGCGGTGATTCGAGGGCCTCGAGACGGTCGACGAAGGTCGCGACGCTGGTAAACGCGGCGACGGCTGGTTCCCTCGAGAGGGAGGTTGCGACACGGAGCAACGCGTCGTGGACGGCCACGCGTGCATCAGCACTGGACGCCGCGGCGTCTTCATCGGCCCACCGCTCCAGACCGGTCCGGAGCGAGGCAGTGCTCGGACGCACCATCGGAAGGACGTGGTCGAGGGCGTGGATCCCGATGACCAGGGTCGTGTGCCGATGACGCACATGCGAGAGCTCATGATGAATGACAGCGTCGACCTGGCCAGGTTCGAGTGTTTCCAACATCCCTTGTGAGATCACGACTTGCGGTGCCGGACCTCCGATGCTGTACGCAATCGCCGTATTCGTCGGGAGCACGACGAGTGTGACCTCTTCGCCTCCCGTGTGGTCGCCGAGCCAAGGTTCGATGCGCATCAGCGCAGCCGTGCGCGAGGCGCGGCGCCACGCGGTGACCAGGGCACCCGGTAGCAGCGCTGCGAGTAGAAGCGCTAACCAGCCAACGGCGCTACCGCCTGCTGCGAGTTCTCCCAAGATTCGACGACACTCGACAGCCAGCCCGGGCACGCCGATCAATTTGAAGAACGTTGGTGATCCGATCAGGCCCAAGCCGCCTTCGAGCGCGACCACGCCACCGAGCAGAGCTGCAACCGAGAGCCGGGACCAGTCTCGCGGACCGAGCATTCGACCCCACGACTGCGCCATCCGTGGGAAAGCGAAGAAGGCAAGAGCGGAAGCCAGGAGCATGAGACTCATGAACGCGACCGTTTCTCCAACGCACGACGCAATGCTGAGCGTTCGGACGCGCTCATTCCTTGCACGAAACTCGCGAGCGCAAGCTTGCGGTCACCCGGCCGTGCGAGCAGAGCCTGCATTCGGGTCGCGGTCGCCTGCTCCCGGGTCTCGATCGGGTGGTACGTCCACGCGCGGCTTCGCTTTTCGCGGTCGACGAGCCCCTTCTCGTAGAGCCGGACCAGAATGGTCATGACGGTGGTGTACGCGAGAGGCGGTTTCGTCGCGAGCGCGGTCTGTACCTCACCCGGGGCGAGCCAACCCCCGTCGTCCCACAGAACGTCCATCACACGGGCTTCGAGCTGGCCCATCGGCAGGCGAGCGCGACCCAACTTTTGCTTCACCACGGACGGACTCCTTCTTGCGGTGCTGGAAACGCACGACTGTAGTAGCCGAAGGGCTCATGTCGCCGAGCGATGCGGTCGATCGCGTTCGGCCGATCCCATCGCCAGCACTGCGCGACCCCGCCGACCCAGATACAGAAACCAACTCCATCCAGTCGCGAATGCGAACAGGCTGAACCAAGCGTTGAGGCGCAGCGGTCCGATCGTGTGGGCGAGGTCGATGCGCATGTTCTCGAAAACGAATCGTCCCGCCGTGTAGAGGCCGACGTACGCCGCGCACACCTGGCCTTTTACGAGTCGGAACCGCCGCTCCATCCAGACCAGGACAACGAACACGATCAGCGCGTACAGCGACTCATAGAGAAACATCGGATGGAACGTCGCGAACTGCTCGTAGCCAGGAGGCCGGTGCGCGCGGTCGATCTCGAGCCCCCACGGCAACCTCGTCGGTGTACCGAAGATCTCCTGATTGAACCAGTTCCCCCACCTTCCGATCGCCTGCCCCAATGCGACCGCGGGTGCGATCGAGTCGACGAGGTCACCGGCGTCGAGGTTGCGGCGCCGGGCAAGCACGGCGACCGCGACGCCACCCCCAGCGACGGCTCCCCAGATGGAAAGCCCCCCTTGCCAGATCGCGACGATCTTCCACGGATCCCCGGTGAACAGCTGAAAATCCGACACCACGTGATAGAGGCGCGCGCCGACGATCCCCGCAACGACTACCCATGTCACGAGGTCCGCAAACTCGGTCGCAGGATGGCCACGAGCGACCCACCGCCGCTCGGCGACTCTGGCCGCAACCAAGATTCCGACGGCGAGGGCGAGTCCGTAAGCGTGGAGCGGCAGCGGACCCAAGTAGTACACGCCGCGGCTCGGGCTCGGCAGCGATGCAAGGACCACAGCGTCACACTACGACAGTGTGTCGTTGTTGGCGGGGTCGGCGAGTGCCGACCGATGAGCGTTTCAACCTCAAGCGTGTCCGCTCTACGCCGGACCACGCGGTAGAATTACTACAGCACGTCGTAATCCTCCTAAGATCCTCGGACGCCAGTGTTGAGTCGACGCGCCGGCGCCGTCCTACGACCCAGGAGCGCCAGTGACCGATCGGGCACCAACCGCCGACCCAATTCACGATGCCACCGTCGGCTACTACGAGGACTTCGCAACGCAGTATGCCGAACATGTGCCCGACTGGCACGGCGCAGTTGGGCGACAGGCGAGCACGTTGCATCGCATCATCACTGGGGTGCTCGGGTGCGACCGAGCGTCCATTCTCGACTGCACGTGCGGCGTTGGCACCCAGGCGATCGGACTCGCAGCGCTTGGGCATTCTGTTGTGGGGAGCGATGTGAGTCCCGCCGCGATCAGCGAGGCTCAGCGCAATGCGATCCGTCACCGTGTCAACGCAACGTTCGATGTGTGTGACATGCGCGAGCTCGGCGAACGCGATGGAACGTTCGACGCGGTGCTGTCAATCGACAACTCGCTTCCCCACTTGCTGACCGACAGCGACCTGGTTGATGCGGCTCGCGGGATGCGCGAACGCTTGCGAGTCGGAGGCGTGGCAGTCCTGAGTATGCGCGATTATGACCGTCTCCTCTTTGGGAACTCCCGACCGACCGCGACGCGGCCGAAGACGTGGGATTCCACCGACGGCCTCCGCATCGCCTTTCAAACCTGGGACTGGATCAGCGATGACTGCTATCAAATCGAGCAGTTCCTGCTTCGACAGCGCGATCACACGTGGCAGACGACGTCATTCCACGGAGCGACCTATCGCGCTTGGCGTCGCGACGATGTGTCTCGAGCATTCCGGACCGCGGGATTCGACGCCATCGACTGGCAGTTCCCGTCCGACAACGGATTTCATCAACCCATCGCGCTCGCTGTCCGCTCGCGTCACACTTGATGGTTCAGTCAGAACTGTGATCCGACCTTTGGCACCGTCACATGTCCTTGTGCGTGGCGAACGGTGTCGTCGTCGGTGATGGGGTGAGCGACTCGACGTGCGCGGCGCGAGGTGGGACCAACGCCGATACCAGCAACCTGTGGTTGCTCCACGCATGGATGATCCCCGGGTGGTTGTACAAGCCCGACGTGTTCCGGCCTCATCACCCGATGCTCATGGACACGCCTCCAACACCCTGACGACGTCGAGCGGTCTTCAGTTCGAGGAGCCGTCACGTGAGGAGTTGCTGGCTCGAAAACGACGGAGTCGGAGGCTGTTGCTGACGACGAAAACGCTCGAGAACGCCATTGCGGCTCCGGCAATCAGTGGATTGAGGTAGCCGGCGGCGGCGAGTGGCAGTGCCGCGATGTTGTAGGCGAACGCCCAGAAGAGATTGCCCTTTATCGTCTGCAGCGTGCGCCGAGACAGTCGAATCGCGTCGGCGGCGGAGCGCAAGTCTTCGCGTACGAGTGTGAGATCCGAAGCTTCGATGGCGACATCGGTGCCAGTACCCATCGCCAGGCCGAGGTCGGCCTGCGCCAGCGCAGCAGCGTCGTTGACACCGTCGCCGACCATGGCGACGATATGGCCCTCATCTTGCAGCCGACGAATGACGGCGAGCTTGTCCTCGGGAAGCACGCGAGCGATGACGTCGTCGATGCCTATCTCGGTAGCGACGCTGTTTGCCGCGCGCTCGTTATCGCCGGTCAGGAGCATGACGTGGAGCCCGAGCGCGCGCAGCTCTGCGATCGCGTCTCGGGCGGTTGGCTTGACGGTATCGGCGACGACGACCACGCCGCGGGGGAGCCGGTCCCAGCCGACGAGGATCGCGGTGTGGCCGACGTCCTCGGCAGCTGAACGCGCGTCCAAAAGTTCGCGCGGTACCGGAATCCCGGCATCGACGAGCAACCGATCCTGGCCCGCGACTACGGCATGATCGTCGACAGTTCCTTGCACTCCGAGCCCGCGGCGATTTTCGAACGCGGTCACGATGGGCAGCGTGCCGAAGCGCTCGGCGGCCGCACGCGCGATGGCCTGACCGATCGGGTGCTCGCTCGCATCCTCGAGTGCCCCGGCGATGCGCAACACATCGTCGTCGGTCGTGTCGGCGGCGGGATGGACGGCCACGAGGGTCATTCGGCCGGTCGTCACCGTCCCGGTCTTGTCGAGCACGATCGTGTCGACGCGCTGCGTCGATTCGAGGACCTCGGGACCCTTGATCAGGATGCCCAGCTGGGCACCGCGGCCGGTTCCGACGAGCAGGGCCGTGGGTGTCGCAAGCCCGAGCGCACACGGACACGCGATGATCAGGACCGCGACCGCGGCCGTGAACGCGAACGAAGTGGGCTCGCCGGCACCGATCCAGAAGCCGAGTGTGGCGACGGCGAGCGCAATCACGATTGGGACGAAGATTGCCGAGACGCGGTCGGCCAATCGTTGGATCGGTGCTTTCCCCATCTGGGCTTCGGTCACCAGGCGCGCCATCTGCGCCAGCTGGGTCTCGGCTCCGACTCGGGTTGCCCGTACCACCAGCCGACCACCTGCATTCACCGTGGCGCCGACCACCGCGTCGCCGGGGCCGACCTCGACCGGCACGCTCTCCCCGGTGAGCAGCGATGCGTCGATCGCGGAGGTTCCGTCTTCAACGATGCCGTCCGTAGCGATCTTCTCCCCGGGTCGCGCGACGAATTGGTCGCCGACCGAGAGCGCCTCGATTGGGATCCGGACCTCCTGTCCGTCGCGCAGGACGCCGACGTCCTTGGCGCCGAGCTCAAGGAGCGCCCGTAGCGCCGCACCCGACCGGCGTTTCGCGCGCGCTTCGAAATAGCGACCGGCCAGAATGAACACGGTCACCGCGCTGGCGACCTCGAGGTAGATGTCGTGTTGGCCGCCGCCGCGATCGGGGGTCAGGTTGAAGCTCATCGTCATGTTCGGGAGGCCCGCGTCCCCGATGAACAGTGCATAGAGCGACCATGCGAACGCCGCGATGACCCCAACCGAGATCAAGGTGTCCATCGTGGCCGCGGCATGGCGCAGGTTGGTCCACGCCGCACGGTGGAACGGCAATGCCCCCCACACCACCACAGGGGCCGCCAACATCAGCGAGAGCCATTGCCAATTGCGAAACTGCAATGCAGACACCATTGCCAGCAGGACGACGGGCACGGTGAGCAGGGTGCTGACCAGCAGACGGTCGCGCAACGCGCGGACCGAGCGCATGTCCGACCGTGTGTCCGAGTCGTCGTCGCTCGGCCTCTCCGAAGGCGACGTCGATCGAGGCAACGACGCGGTGTAGCCCGCAGCTTCGATCTGGGCAATGAGTTCGTCGGGCGTGACGCCAGGGGGATAGGTGACGCGAGCTTGTTCAGTGGCGTAGTTGACCGCGGCGGTGACGCCATCCATGCGGTTGAGGCGCTTCTCAATCCTCGCCGCGCAGGAGGAGCAGGTCATCCCACCGATGTCGACCTGAAGCTGTTCCTGGTCTACGTCTGCGGTGGTCATCCGGTATGCCCGGTGTGCACGGGTGGGCTCTGAGCATTGAACGGACCGACCAGCGCCCCGAGCCCCGCGCCGAGCGCGAACACGACGGCAAGAATCAGAACGAAACTCGCAAGCTTGATGGGAACGGTCATCGCACGACTTCGTAGCCCGCCTCGTCGACGGCGGCTCGTACGGCATCCTCGGGGAGCAGCGCTGCGCTCTCAACAGTGACTGCACCGGTTGCGAGGTCGACCTTCACGTCCGAGACTCCGCCGATACGGCTGAGTTCGGCGCTGACGGCACGGACGCAGTGGTCACAGGTCATACCCTTCACCTGATACGTAGCAGTGGTCATGAGAGGCTCCTTCAGCTTTTGAGTAGTCGGGCAACGGCGGCCGTCGCTTCGGTGAACTTTTCATCGGCATCGCGCCCGCCGGTGGCGACGGCATCGGCGACACAGTGCCGCAGGTGATCATCGACCATGCCGACGGCAACGCTCTGCAACGCCCGAGTGGCCGACGAAATTTGCGTCAGGACGTCGATGCAATATCGGTCCTGCTCGATCATTTGTTGGAGCCCGCGGATCTGTCCCTCGATACGACGGAGTCGACCGAGCAGGTCTTCTTTGTTCATCGTGTATCCGGCCATGGTGGCTACCATACCATGGCAGGGTATCCGGCGCTACCTATGACCGGGAGCACCGACGACGGCGGGGCGTGGGAGGCGCAGCCGTTTGAGCATGACGGCGTTGACTGCGACGATGAAACTCGATCCCGACATCGACAAGGCGGCAATTTCGGGTCGGAGCACGAGCCCGAAGGCCGGTTCGAATACCCCGGCGGCGATCGGCAGCGCGATGACGTTGTACCCAATCGCCCATCCGAGGTTTTGATGCATCTTGCGCAGGGTGCCGCGCCCGATTCGTAGCGCGACGGCGACATCGAGAGGGTCCGATCGCATCAATACGACATCGGCGGTTTCGATTGCAACGTCGGTGCCGGCGCCGATCGCGATCCCAACATCGGCCTGGGCGAGCGCGGGAGCGTCGTTGACGCCATCACCGACCATTGCAACCTTGCGCCCGGCGGCCTGGAGTTCGATGATTTTGGCGGCTTTGTCGGCGGGGAGGACGTCGGCGATGACCGTGTCGACGCCGAGGATGCCGGCGATGCGACGGGCGGTGGCTTCGTTGTCGCCGGTGAGCATGACAACCTCGACGTCCATCGAACGCAGCTCTGCAACTGCGGTGATCGATGTCTCACGGGGCGCGTCGGCCATCGCGATGAGCCCGGCGGCCCGGCCGTCGACGGCCACGACCACGGTCGTACGACCGGTCTCGGCGAGTTCCTGACGCCGTGCGGCGAGCGAGGCGAGGTCGATGTTTTCGCGCTCCATGAGTCGGCGGTTGCCGACGACCACTTTGTGGCCGTCGACGTTCGCAAGCGCGCCGTGGCCGGGGATGCTGTTGAAGCCCTCGGCGCCGAATACGTCGGCGTTGCGCGCCTCGGCGGCCGCCACCACGGCCTGGGCCAGGGGATGTTCGGATTCGCGCTCGACTGCGGCGGCCAAGGCGAGGAGTTCGGTCTCGTCGATCCCGTCGGTCACGATGTCCGTGACCTCTGGTTCGCCTTTCGTGAGGGTGCCGGTCTTGTCCATCACGACGGTGTTGATACGAGCAACCGTCTCGAGTGCCATCGCGTTCTTGAACAGCACGCCGCGCCCGGCGCCGAGGCCGGTGCCGACCATGATCGCCGTGGGCGTTGCGAGCCCGAGCGCATCAGGACAGGTGATGACCACGACAGTGATGGCGAACAACATCGCCTCGGAGACGGGTCGACCGGCCAGCACGCTCCACACCAGGAATGTGGCCGCCCCCCCGATGAGGGCGACGAAGACGAGCCAGAACGCGGCCCGATCAGCGAGGCGCTGGCCCGGCGCTTTGGAGTTCTGTGCCTCCTGAACGAGTTTCACGATTTGCGCCAAGGCCGTATCGGCACCGACCTTGGTCGCCCGCACCCGCAGCGTGCCGGTGGTGTTCAGCGTGGCACCAATGACTTCGTCGCCGGTCGCTTTGTGGACCGGCAAACTCTCGCCGGTCACCATCGACTCGTCGAAGTCGCTCTCGCCGTCTTCGACGATGCCGTCAACGGCGACCTTCGCGCCAGGGCGCACGAGGAGCAGATCGCCGACCTGGACGTCGGCGGTGGGAACCTCGACGGGTTCGCCGTCGCGTACCACGAGCGCCATGGAAGGAGCGAGATCCAGCAGCGCACGGATCGCCTCGTTCGCACCGCCCCGAGCGCGCATCTCGAACCAATGGCCCAGCAAAACGAACGACGCCAGGACTGTGGCCGCCTCGTAGAACACTTCGCCGCCGCCGGTCAGGGTCACGACGAGGGAGTAGATCCACCCGGAACCGACGGCCACTGCGACCAGCACCATCATGTCGAGAGTGCGGGCCCGCAACGCCCGCACCGCTCCGTCGAAAAAGATCCAGGACGCCCAGAACACCACGGGCAGGCTCAGCAGCAGCTGAAACACGTCGTTGCGCATCCCGAACGGGGCGGCGACAGAAAATCCGAACACGTCCCGCCCGATCGG
>JANYJV010000141.1 GCA_025361725.1 Acidimicrobiia bacterium
CGGGTGGGGGTGAGACCACTCATCACCGACGTGTGCACCCACTCTTCGTTGGCGCACTCGAACAGGAACTGCTGGTGGATCCCGGGTGGGTAACTCTTGCCCATGAGGTCGTGGAAGGCCGCGGGAGCCTTCTCCACCCGCTGCCAGATCTGGGTCGAGTACAGCAGCGCACCCTGGAACAAAGAGGTGCGCACGTGCTGGCCGCGTCCGGTGCGTTTCCGCGCGATCAGCGCCGCGAGGATCCCGCTCGGAATCAAGAACGCGGCGCCCATACTCGGCATCGGCATGGTCAAGAAGATCGGTCCGAGCCGCCAACCGGGTTGCTCCCACTGTTGGCCACTGCTGGCCTGGATGAGGGCGTCATATCCCGCGCGTGGAGCGTGGCGGTGTCCTTCCGGGTAGCCGGGACACGAGGTGTAGACGAGGCGCGGGTTGCGAGCGAGGAGAGTCTCCGCGCCGATGCCGAGGCGATCGGTCACGCCGGGTCGGAACGTCTCGACCAGCACGTCGGACTCGTCGACGAGGTGGAGGAATGCCTTGAGCCCGGCCTCGGACTTGAGGTCGACGGTCACCGATCGCCGCGACCGATTCCAGACCGCATACCCGCTGTACGCGCGAAACGGATCACCGCCCGGTGGCTCGACCTTGATGACATCGGCACCCTGCTCGGCGAGCAGCATCACGCCGAGCGGCCCGGCGATGCCCCACGACAGGTCGAGGATCTTGACTCCGTTCAATGCACCCATAGGTCCCCTCCTCCAGCGGGCAGCCTCGCGCATTCCTGACGCGCGTGTCAGGGAGGTCGAAGCACGGCCGTCCGTCCGCGCCCAGCTACCACTCCGTGCCAGTACGTTGCGCGCATGGACGGGACGCAAGGGGCAGCGGCGCACTCCGAACTCAGCACGGCCGCGGGTCGGCGCCGTCGACGAGGCGCTCGTCGGTCATCGGGAGCCGTCTGCCCGTTCGTGGCGGCACTCATTTCGACGGTCGAGTCCGGTCGGGTCATCGCTGTGGTCGGTCGCAAGATCACCAACCCGGACACGTCGGTGCTCTGGTACGCCGCGCAGGAGTGGTCCCACTTCCGGTGGCATGAGCCCGGGTTCCTCGGGCAGTCCTACGGCTCCACGATTGCGGGCGCGCCGATCGCCTTGCTGCATGCGCTCGGCCTCGGTTATCCGACCGCCACACCAATCGTCCTCGGTGCGTCGATGCTCGCGCTCTGGTTCGCACTCGCGTGGGCGTTCACTCGGCGCGGGCATCCGATCATCGCGACCGTCACCGCCGCGATGCCCACGCTGTTGTCGGCCTATTACGCGATGTACATCACGAGCGTCACGTTCGAGCGGGCGTTCGTCTTCACGGGCGTGGGACTCGCGCTGGTCATTGCGTACCGGCGATCGGCATTCGCCCTTGCCGCGGGCGTCACGCTCGCCGGCCTCGGACTTGCAATCGACTGGAGCGCCGCGTTGCTCGTGGTGCCGGTCGGGTTGTGGTGGATCCTCGATCGTCGTCCGAACGGTCGGGAGTGGCGAGCCGTCGCGGTCGGTGCGGTCGTACCGGTCCTGTACTTCGGGTGGTCGCAGTGGTTCTACGTCGCCCGTCCGGATCACAACCTTCACGGCGGCCTGCCGTTGACACCCGAGCCGAGCGTCTTGCGGACGAGCGTGAAACAGCTCGATCGGTTGTTCCGCCTCTTTGCGCCGGAGGCGATTCGAAGCTTCTGGGTTCCCGTGGTGGTAGGTCTGGTCCTCATCGCAGTTCTGGTCTGGTCCCGACGCGCTCGGTTCGCGATTCCGGCGGTGTTGGTCCTCGCGCTCACGCTGTTCGCGTTGGCCACACCGCGAGCGATCGACGAAGGGGGTCCGTTCCTCCCACCGGGTCGGGTCCTGCTGGTGTTCCCGGTGGCGTTGGTGTTCCTCGGCTTCCTTCTCGCGGAGGCGTGGCCGGGAACGGCCCGCCGCCTCGCACCTCTCGGCGCGGCGGCGATCCTGATCGCGGTGGTGCTCTCGGTCGGATTGCGGTGGACCGTCGACGCGCATGATCCGGTGCGCCTTCGGGACGCCGCACTAACCGCGCCGCTGTACGGCTTCACCACGGTGGCGGCCGTCGATGCCGACTGTCGACGGCTCGATGCATTCGCACGCCGATCTCGCGCCACGCTCGCGGTACTCCCGGCCGGCGGCACGTTGGCGGACGGCTGCGGCCCACTCGTGGACTCGCCGCTCCAAACGATCGACGTCCCCTACGACCGGCGCACCTGGGAACTCGAGCGGGCTGCAACACGACCTTCGACGGCCGCGGTGTTCTCCCCGGTTGGACCGGACTTCTGCGCGATCGCGTCGGCGCGGTTCGATGGGTGTGAGCGCGACGGCTCGATGGCGGTGGTGCGGTACCCGGCCCAGCCGATCTTGAACGTGCTCGCCAACCTCGATCTTCCGATCCGTCCGTTCGGCGACGGCTGTGTGATCGCGAATCTCGTGTGTTCATCGGGCACCGACACACGTGCGCGCTTCCCGCGCGCGGAGAGTCGAATCACCGCGGACTCCTCCGACGGCGTGGAGATCGCCGATGCGCTCGCCGGATACACCGCCAATCGTGCGGGCTCCGCCGAACCCGGGCCCGGATTCGACGACACGAACGCGGCGCTGCTCCCGCTCCTCCAGGGTCGTTCGCTGGCCCCTTCAGCTGTTCGGAGGACCGGGCCGCACACCGCGTCACTGGTCCTGAATGTCCCGAGCGGAACCGGTGTCACGAGGATTCTCGGTCAGATGGTGCAACGCGACGGTCGGTGGATGCTGGCGTGGTCCACGCAGTGCGCGATCGCCGGCCTGAGCCGGATCCCGTGCCGACCCGCGGTCCCGATGTTGTTCCCCGGCTCCACGTGGCGCGCAGTGACCTGACCGGGCACAGCGGTCAGCCAGTGGCGCAACCGTCGGCGTCAGCAGACGGCGGCGTGACTCGAGATCGAGATGCCGCGGCGGCCTTGGCGCAGGATGTGCGCGTCGAGCCCGTTGGTGAGATACGCGAACGAGAGCCCGGATTCAGGGTCCGCCCACGCGAGCTGACCGCCGGCGCCGTTGTGGCCGAACGAGCGCGGCGATTGCGTGTGGCCAAAGCCGCGCAGGTTGGCCCTGCCGTCGTCGCCCGCGATCACCACACCGAGGCCGCGGTTCGTCGGTACGCCGGTCCATCGGTCGGGCTTGTTGTTGCGGACGCGGCCGGTGGCGTCGGCGAGGACTTCGGGCTTCCACACGCCGGCCGGATTGTGCAGCAGCGACTGGTAGAAGATCGCGATGTCCGCCGCCGTCATGACTCCGCCACCGCCGGGGTGTCCGATCGGCCGGGCGTCGTCGAAGCTGAGCCGGATCAGACCGGTGGGAGTCACTGTGCTGACCGGCAGTTCGCGGATCCCGAGAGCGGCTTCGAGTTCATCGGCCGTCGCGAGTTCACCGACTTCGAACACCGGCGCGACCGGGGTAGAGGTGCCGAGCACCCGGTCTTCGATGCCGGCCGGACGGGTGATGCGCTCCTGGAGCAGATCGCGATAGTCACCGCCCGTCACGCGATCGATGATCTCGACGAGCACCCAGTGGGCAGATTCGGGGTGGTACTCGGACGTGGAGTCCGGCTCCCAGTTCAGATGCCAGCCCGCCATCTTCTCGACGCGCCTGGCGCGAGTCTCGATCTCGGGGAACCCGAGCGGCGCGTGCGGAAATCCCGAGGTGTGGAGCATGACCTGCTCCACGGTGATGTCGCCTTTGCCGTTGGCCCCAAACTCCGGGATGTACTCCTTCACGCGCTTCGAGACGTCGATGAGTTCTTCACCGACGAGGACCCACACGAGCGAGGCGACGAACGCTTTCGTCGCCGAGAACACGATGTAGCGGGTATTGGTGGTCGCGTCACCGAAGGCCTCGAACACCTCGAGTTCGCCGTTGCGGGCCAGCGCGATCTGACAGCTCGGGAGGAGCCCCGAGTCGATCTCGCGGTGGATGCGGGCCGTGAGGGCGTCGATCGGGGTCGTCATGCCGGGAGCCTGCCGCGGCGCCGTCGGCTTCCACAAGTGCGGCACCGTCCACCTGTGGAATCATCGGGATTCACCGAGCAAGGGGACTGTCATCGAATACGAACCGACTCCAGAGGATCACTTCACGTTCGGGCTGTGGACGGTGGGCAATCGGGGGCGCGATCCGTTCGGCCACGAGACCCGGCCGCCGATCGATCCGATCGACGCGGTGAAGCGACTCGCCGACCTCGGCGCCTACGGCGTGAACTTCCACGACGACGACCTCGTCCCGCCCGGGTCCTCGGCCGCCGAGCGTGACCAGATCGTGATCGCCTTCCATCGGGCGCTCGCCGACACCGGGCTGCGCGTGCCGATGGCCACTACCAACCTCTTCTCCCAGCCGGTGTTCAAGGACGGGGCGTTCACCGCTAACGACCCCAAGGTGCGCCGGTTCGCACTGCGCAAGACCCTCGACGCGATCGATCTCGGCGCCGAGTTGGGTGCCTCGGTGTTCGTGATGTGGGGTGGACGTGAGGGCGTGGAATGCGACGCGGCTGTCGACGTCCCCGCCGCGCTCGACTGTTACGCGGAGGCGATCAACGCCAGTTGCGCGTACATCACCGAGCAGGGTTACGAGATGGAGATTGCCATCGAGCCCAAGCCCAACGAACCGCGCGGCAATCTGTTCCTGCCGACGGTGGGTCACGCGCTCGCGTTCATCCACGAACTCGAGTATCCCGAGATGGTGGGGCTCAACCCCGAGTTCGCGCACGAGACCATGAGCGGCCTGTCGTTCCACCACGGCGTTGCGCAGGCGCTGTGGGCCGACAAGTTGTTTCACATCGACCTCAACGGTCAGGTGCCCGGCAAGTACGACCAGGACTTCCGCTTCGGATCCGAAGGGCACAAGGACGCGTTCTACCTCGTGAAGCTGCTCGAAGAAGCCGAGTGGAACGGGATGCGCCATTTCGATGCGCACGCGTACCGCACCGAAGACGAGGACGGGGTGTGGGAGTTCGCCCGAGGGTGCATGCGGACCTATCTCATCCTCAAGGAGAAGGCGGCCCGCTTCGCGGTCGACGACGAGATCCAGGCCGCGCTCGCGGTTGCGAAGGTCGATCAGCTCGGGCTCCCCACTTTGCCGGAACCGCCCGAGACGCGCTGGAAGACGCTGCGCGAGGAGACCTTCGACGTCGATGCGCTGGCCACCTACGGCTACGGCCACGAACGCCTCGACCAACTCGTCACCGAACTCCTCCTCGGCATCCGCTGAAC
>JANYJV010000067.1 GCA_025361725.1 Acidimicrobiia bacterium
CGATCTGAAGTGACGGAGCCGTAGTGAGGAACGAACGGAGGCGAGCAGCTCGGGAGCATCCCGAACAGGCACGCGCTGTTCAACCACGGAGCGGACGAGCAGAAGTGACGGAGCCGTAGTGAGGAACGAACGGAGGCGAGCAGCTCGGGAGCATCCCGAACAGGCACGCGCTGTTCAACCACGGAGCGGACGAGCAGACAGTCAGGTCAGTGGGGGTGGCCGCCAGCGAGGAGGTCGAGGGCGTGGGGCAGGACCGGGAGGATGACTTCGAGGGCTTCGACGGCGCCGCTCGAGCTGCCGGGGGTGTTCACGATGAGACACTGACCCAGGGCGCCAGCGACAGCGCGAGACAACATGCCGAAGCCACGACCGCCCTCGTCACTCACCCGGCGAATCGCCTCGACGAGTCCGGGCGCCTCGGCATCGATCACGGCGCGGGTTCCCTCGGGGGTGCAGTCACGCGGGCCAAACCCGGTGCCACCGGTTGTGATGATGAGACCCGCGAAACTGCGCGAGAGATTGCGCAGCGCATGTGCGACATGGTCCACACCGTCGGCCGTCACTGACCGCTCCACCACCGTCGCGCCGGCGGCTTCGAGTCGAGTCACAAGCGCGTCGCCGGACTTGTCCTCGCGCACCCCTTCGACGACGCCATCAGACACAGTCAGAACTTTGGCGTTGAATGCCGGCGATTTCGACGTCTCGCTCACCGCTCCCCCTCATGGCCCTGCGGGCCGGGCCGGTCGGGCCCCGCTCGACGAGATCGATGCCGGTACGACGCAGTCGACGTCTCGCTCACGCGGTGCCCCATGCGGCTTCGCGAATGGCGCGCGTCGCGGCACCGCGGTCCGGCTGACCAAAGATCGCGCTGCCCGCGACGAGGATGTCCGCACCGGCTGCGGCTGCGAGCGGCGCAGTGTCGAGGTTGATGCCGCCATCGATCTCGAGTTCCACGGCGAGACCCCGCTCGTCGACGATCGTGCGCGCGGCGCGGAGCTTGTCCAGCACGTCGGGGAGGAAGGCCTGCCCGCCGAAGCCCGGATGCACGCTCATGAAGAGGAGGATGTCGATCTCCTCGAGGTACGGGACGACGGCATCGAGGCGAGTCTCGGGGTTCAGCACGAGACCCACCCGCATACCGTGCTTGCGCATCCGATCGAACAACGGCCGCGGGTCACCGAGCTCGACGTGCACAGTGCAACTGTCCGCGCCCGCCGCAGCGAAGTCGTCGAGCAGGTCACCGGGATTATCGATCATGAGGTGGCAGTCGAGGTACATGTCCGTGCGCGGGCGGAGGGACTTGACGACCGGCGCACCGATCGAGAGATTCGGGACAAAGTGCCCGTCCATCACGTCAACGTGCAGGAGATCGGCGTCCGCCGTCACGGTCTCGACCTCGGCAGCCAACTCTGAGAAGTCGCACGCAAGAATCGACGGCGCAATTTTTCCCATCACGCGACCCTATCTGTGAGCGCGCTGGAGGCGGAGCAGGTACATGCCGTCGGTGTCGGCGGCGCTCGGGAGCAGGCGGGCACCCCGGCCGACGGGCGTCCACGGTGCCGGGGGTGGCGCAACCGCCTCGAAGTCCGGCAGGGCCTGCATGGCCCACTCGTCAACGGCGACGGTTTCAGCGTTGGTCAGCGTGCACACGGAGTACACGAGAGTCCCACCTGGGCGCACCGCGCGCGCCGCGGCTTCGAGGAGGCGCGGTTGGAGTTCGGCCAACTGCTCGACGGTGCGGGCCTCGAGCCGCCAGCGCGCCTCGGGCCGCCGCCGCAGGACACCCAACCCGCTACACGGGGCGTCGAGCAGCACGCGGTCGAACGAACCGTCGGCGAAAGGAAGTTCCATACCGTCGGCGACGACCGGCTGCACCGAACGCAGCTGCAACCGCGCCGCACCCTCGGCGATGAGGCGAGTACGGCCGGCATGACGGTCGAGCGCCACCAGCACGCCGTGGTCGTCCATCGCCTCGGCCATCGCACTGGACTTACCGCCGGGAGCCGCGCCTACCTCGAGCACGCGCTCACCGGAGGCGCCACCGACCAACGTCGCCACCATCTGGCTCGCTTGGTCTTGCGGCGTCGCCCGACCGTCGCGGACACACGCAAGCGCGCGGATGTCACCGGTTCCGGTGACGAGCAGGGCGTCTTCGACGAGCGCGCCGCGGGTCACGATCACGCCGGCCGCAAGGAGTTCCGCTTCGACCTCGGCGGTGGTCGCGCGCAAGGGATTGACCCGCAACGTGACGACGCCCGGTTCGTTGACCGCTGCGAGCATTGCGGCGGCGTCTGACGCGCCGAGATCGTCGACGAACCGCTGGACGATCCAGTCCGGCATCGACGCACGAATCGCGATCGACTCGACGTCGTCACCCGTCGGCAACGGCCAGGGCGGACCCGCGGCGGCCAACTTCCGCAGCACCGCGTTCACGAAGCCCTTGGCACGTGGTGAGACCACGCCCGTTGCGCTCACGGTTTCGCCCACGGCCGCGTGCGGCGAGATCCCGGTCAGCAGTTGGTACGCGCCGAGCCGGAGGGCGGCACGCACAGGTGGGTCGAGCTTGTCGATCGGCCGGTCGACGCAGGCGCGCAGCACGTGGTCCAGCGTCCGCTGCCGCCGGGTGGCGCCGTAGACCCATTCGGTCACTTGCGCTCGATCGCGAGCGGAGAGCGCCGACTCGCGAAGCAGCGGCGGCAGGACGACGTTGGCGTACGCGCCGGTTTCGATGCGGACGAGGGCGCGGATGGCGAGGGCGCGGCTCATGCGAACGGGTTCGTGTCGCGATGACCGGCATGCCACGCGGCGTAGGTCATGCGCGCCTTGCCCTCCGGCTGCACTTCGTCAGGGACGAGGCGACCGTCGAGTTCGTGGGCGCGCCACACCTTGAAGCGCGTGCCGTCGACCGTGAGCCATGCGCCGGGCCGGGGGTTGCCGGCGCGCACGATGCGCGCCAGTTCGCCAGCCGGCCGCGCGAGATCCAGTTCGAACTCGTCGACGGTCAGCTTGGACGCGTACGTCGGTTCCCCAACCTGGACCTCGGGGCTGATAGACGCGACCTTCGGCACGGTCTCGACGAGCAGATCCGTCCCGGCCGCAACGAGCCGCGCGTGCAACTCCCCTGCGGTCTCCTCGGCACCGATCGGCACCGTCGCACGCGCGTAGACGGGTCCGGTGTCAAGACCTTCCTCCACGCCCATGATGCATACGCCGGTTTCGGTATCGCCCGCAAGGATCGCTCGCTCGACCGGTGCCGCGCCGCGCCAACGCGGGAGCAACGAGAAGTGGACGTTGACCAAGCCGCCGTCGATCGCGTCCAGGAGTTCGATCGGCAGAATCTGGCCGAAGGCCACGACGACTCCGAGGTCCGCACCGAGCGCGCGCACGTCGGCGACGATCGAGCGGGCCTTCTCGGGCGTGAACACCGGGAGGCCGAGGGCAACGGCTGCGACCCGCACGGGACTGCCGACGAGACCGCTCCCCCGCCCGCGCCGACGGTCCGGCTGGGTGATCACGGCCGCGATCTCATGACCGGCGGCGACCAACGCTTCGAGCGGAGGGACGGCGGCGGCCGGCGTTCCGAAGTAGACGAGCTTCAACGCCTCACAGCCGTCGGATGTCGTCGAGGCGTTCACGGGCCGCGGCATCGAGGTCTGCGTCACGCAAGGCGATCATCGCCTGCTTGCGCGTTTCTGGATCGAGCCGTTCGAGCATGAGCACACCGTCGAGGTGGTCCAACTCGTGGAGGAAGACTCGGCCGAGCAGCTCGTCGCCCTGGATCGTGACCTCGTTGCCGTCGATGTCCAGGCCGGTGATGGTGACGAGCTTGGGGCGCACGATCTCGAAGTGGAAACCCGGGATCGAGAGACAGCCTTCTTCGTAGGTCCACTCGCCCTCAGTCTCGGCGACCTCGGGATTGAAGACGACCTCCGGGCCGTCGCCGACGTCGTAGGTGAAGAGCCGTTTCTGCACCCCCACCTGCGGGGCGGCAAGACCCACACCGGACGCGTCGTACATCGTCTCGACCATGGTGTTCACCACGCCGACGAGCGCGCCGTCGATGTCGGTGACGTCCTTCGCCCGCTGCTTGAGCACCGGATCCCCGAAGACCCGAATCTGGTAGGTGGAGTTGCTCATCACAATTGCTCGTACGTTCGCCGACCATGGGAGCGCGCGTGCAACGTGGGCTCACTGCCTCGCGGCTCGCCTCCGCAGGCTCCGGCTCGACGCCACTCAACCTGTGATGCGACGGTGGCTGCGCCGTGCGCACGATGGTTTCGCAGATGCATCGGAGCAAGAGTACCGGGCGGGTTATTCGTAGCGGCGACCGAGGTCGCGGAGCATGTCCATGAGGTGGACCGGCGCATCGGGCGCGGGTTCGCCCGGGGTGTAAGTGACGGCGGTGAGCGAGCCCGCGTACGGGAACGGCCCGTGCGCTTGGTAGATCTCCCAGGAGACGGGCGAGCGACGGTCGATCCCCACATCGATACCTTGGAACGGCGCCATTCCGAAGAGCATCGGAAGTCCCGAGTGCTCGGCCCGCACGGTGGCGTCGATCGAGAGCTGTACGTCCCAGACCCGCTCGCCCGGTGCGGTGAACTCGGCAGTCACCTGCCGGGTTCCGGCCGGGATCACACCGGCGTTCACGTGCGTCATGTGGCCACGCCCGTCGTTGTGCGCCAGGACCAACTCGCCGCCCCGCACGTACAGCGAATAGCCCGCGCCCTGATCGCCGTGCGCCACCAACACGCCTTCGTCGCCTGCGCCGTGGTCGAGGTCGACGGTGATCGTGAAGCCGCGAAACCAGATGAGCTGGACCGACCGCCAGCGTTCCAACGTGGGCGTGTCACGCGGGATCCGCACCGGAAGCGCGAAGACCTCGTTGCGCTCAGGCCGCACGACGTACTTGAGGCTCACGCCCTCGTCGAGCGGATAGATCCGGTTCTCCCACGCCGCGGTCTCCCACGCGTCGGTCAACTCTCGGAGTTTCTCCGGATGCGTCTCGGCAAGATCGTGGAGCTCGGTCGGATCCTCGTCGAGGTGGTACAGCTCCCACGTCTCGTCCGTGAATGATGTCATCGGATGGTGCAACGTGACCGCGTGCCAACCGTCGCGGTAGTAGCCGCGGTGTCCGTTCATCTCGACGACATGTTCGCAATGCGTGCTCGGCGCGTCGGCGTCGGCCAAGACGCTCGTGAAGCTCGTCCCCTGTACGTCGACGAGCGGGACACCGTTGCGGGTCGTCGGACGATCGACGCCGACGATCTCGAGGAACGTCGGCAAGAGATCCGTGACGTGTTGGTACTGACGCCGGAAATCTCCTCCGGCCTCGATCCCCGCCGGCCACGAGACGATCAGCGGCACCGAGTGACCGCCCTGATGCGTGTTGATCTTGTAGAGGCGGAACGGAGTGTTGGATGCCATGGACCAACCGCGCGGATAGTGCGGTGTGGTGGTGGGCCCGCCGATCTCGTCGATGCGGGCGAGGTCGGCGTCGAGGTCGTCGCCCTGCAAGAGGTGGACGTAGTACGCGGTCGTGCCGGCGACTTCACCTTCGCGGGACGCGCCGTTGTCCGACGTGAACACGAAGATCGTGTTGTCCAACTCGCCGAGGTCTTCGAGACTCTGCACGAGCCGACCGAGGTTCTGGTCGATGCGGTCGACCATCCCCGCGTAGACCTCCATGTGTCGGGCGAACAGGCGCTGCTCGTCGGGCGAGAGCTCGTCCCAGGGGCGGACATCATGATCACGTTCGGTGTTGCGGGGCGCGAGCTCGACGCCCGGGGGCGCCACACCGAGTTCCTGCTGGCGCGCGAACCGCTCGGCACGCAGCACGTCCCATCCCGCGTCATACCGGCCGCGGTACTTCTCGATGTCCTCGGGCCGCGCCTGCAACGGCGCGTGCACCGCACCGTGCGCGAGGTAGAGGAAGAACGGGCGCGCCGGATTGGCGGACTTCGCCGACCGCACCATCGAGATCGCGTGGTCGGTGATGTCGTCGGTGAAGTAGTAGTCGTCGGGGTACTGGTCGACGTCGACCTGGGTGTTGTCCTGGACCAGTCGGTGGGGCTGATGCATGTTCGTGAAGGCGTCGATGACGCCGTAGTAGCGATCGAACCCGCGTTGACACGGCCAGGAATGGCGCGGGCCGTCGGCACAATCGGAGTCCTTGGCGAGATGCCACTTCCCCACCATCATCGTGGCGTAGCCCGCTTGGTCCCGCAGGATCTCGGCCATGGTCATGACATCGGGCGCGAGCTCCGACGCGTAGCCGGGGAATCCCGGGTCGACGTGCGCGACGGTTCCGAGTCCGGCGCGGTGCGGTTCGACACCCGTGAGGAGAGCCGCTCGGGTCGGTGAACACATCGGTGTCACGTGGAAGTTGGTGCCCCTGATTCCCCGCTGGGCCAGCGCGTCGAGGTGCGGGGTGTCGATCTCGCTCCCGAAGCAGCCGAGGTCTGCGTACCCAAGGTCGTCGGCGAGCACGATCACGATGTTGGGAGCACCATCACGGGCCGTCGGCCGCTCGGGCCACGAACCTTCCGACCCGGCAAACGTTCGACCGACCGTGCCGTCAAAACCGGGGTAGGTGCGCTGCGTCATCGGCGGATCGTGGCAGTTCCGGGACCGTCGCAGCAACGTCGATCACTCATCCGGAACCGAAACTCACGTCAGAAACGCAAGTCAGGGGTTGCGCTTTTGGTGCGAGTTGTCGAAAGGGGCTGGGGGCTTACACGCGGGGTGGGTCGACGGCGACGCGGAGGCGGCCGGCGGCGCGGCCCAGGGGTTGGGCGACGGCCAGCGCGTCGGCGAGGGCATCCGGGTCCGAGGCGAAGACCAGCGCGCTCGAGCCGGCCCCCTGCTCCGACGGTCCGATCACTCGAAAGTCCCGCCGCAGCGCCAACACCGTCTGCTCGACCGCGCCCGACTCGCCGACGAGCTCGGCGACCGCACCCGCAGGCGGGAAACTCAACAGCTCACGCCGCTCGCGCTCGGCGCGCATCAACGGCTCCGGATCCGCCGACCGGGCGAACGCCACGACGTCGTGCTCGGGGGTTCGAGTCTGGAGGAGCAGCCGCCCGCCTCGGGCCCGCGCGCCAACCCCCCGTGCGGCGCGGGCGATCAAGGCCGCCGCCTGCTGGGCCGCGCGTACTCGCGGTGCGAACAGTTCCTGGTCCAGATCCAAGAACGCGACGAACCTCGCGTCCACTCGGTGCAACGCGGCCTCGGTCCCCACGACCACCGGAGCGGTGCCGGGATCGTCAACCGACGCATCGAGCCAGGCGATCTCGGTCCTCGGCAGCAGCGCCGCGAGGGAATCGCGCAGTTTCTGGATACCGAGCCGTGAGGACCGCAGCTTCGTACCGAGACACGCCAGGCAGATGCGTGGGCGCGGGAGCGCGCAGCGCGGGCACACAAGGGCTGCGTCCTCGCCCTCCACCACGGCGGACCCGCACCGCTCGCATCCCGCCACCGTCGAACACGTGAGGCACGTCAGCAACTTGGCCCGGCCCTTGCGGTTCAGCACGCACACGGCGCGGTCACCGCGGTCGATGACCTGGTGCAGCGTCCGGGCCAAGGCGTCGCTCAACAGGCCGTTGCCCGGCGGTTCCTCGCGCAGGTCGACGACGTCCACCTGCGGCCACCCGCCGCGCTCGACCGAACCGTCGGGGCGGACGACGTCGCGAGTCGATGCGGCCGCGGCCTCAGGAGACGGCACCGGCGCGACGAGCACCACCAGCGCGCCCACTCGCCGCGCCCGTTCGATGGCAACGTCGCGCGCGTGCCAGGTGGGCGCACGCTCCTCTTGCAGTGCCTCGTCGCCCTCATCGAGCACAACGACCGACTCGAGGTCCGGCACCGGCGCCCACACCGCTGTGCGTCCGCCGACGACGACCACGCCACCCCGACGGGCGGCCGACCACGCACGCGTCCGCGCCGCGTCGTCCGGATCCGAGCGGAGCACCAGGACCCGATGACCGCGCCGTTCGAGGTCTCGTACGAGGCCACCGAGGCGACGCTCGGTGGTGAGGACCAGCGTTGATCCATCCGCTGCGATGTGTTCCGCGATCAGGTCCCGCCGATCCGCCGCTGGCGGCCAGGCGATGACCTCGACCCGCGACTCATTCGAGCCCGCATCCGCGGCGAGCGCGCCAACTTCCGGCCAGGGCTCGCGCACGGCATTCGGCGGTGAGGCGGCGCGGTAGAGCGCAACCGGCCGCCCCGCCCATCGGTGCGCGGTCCATCGACACAGATCCAGCACGTCCGCGGGCGGCCCGGCACCGACCACTTTGGAGATCGCGAGCACGCGCCCGACTGCCGCGTCGGGCACGACGTCGTCATCCACGACCCAGCCGCGCACACTCCGACCGTGCAACGGGACCCGCACGATGGTGCCGACGCGTACGGACGCGACGAGATCGGCAGGTATCGAGTAGTCGAACTCACGCTCGACCGCGGTCAGATCCACCGCAACGCGTATATATCGGGTGCGTTCGTTCGGCGCTGAGCCCTCACCCGCGTGCGGCGTGGCCTCGCTCACCGCTCGGCTATGTCGGTCGCGTGCGCTCGGCGACGCGCTGACCGTCAGAACCTCAGAGCTTGTCGGCAGCGGCGCGAAGCGCGTCGGCGCTGGTGGTGTGCTCCCAGGTGAACTCCGGCGTGTTCCGGCCGAAGTGGCCGTACGCCGCAGTCCGACGGTAGATCGGACGACGCAGGTCGAGCCGCTCGATGATCGCCGCAGGGCGGAGGTCGAAGTGTTCGTTGATCAGACCCGGCAACTTCTCCGGGTCGATCTCGGACGTTCCGAATGTCTCCACCATCAGCGAGACCGGACGCGCAATACCGATCGCGTACGCAACCTGTACTTCACAGCGCCGAGCGATGCCGGCGGCCACGATGTTCTTCGCCGCGTGCCGAGCCGCGTAAGCAGCGGACCGGTCGACCTTCGTTGGGTCCTTACCGCTGAACGCACCGCCACCGTGGCGCGCCATACCGCCGTAGGTGTCCACGATGATCTTGCGACCGGTGAGACCACAGTCGGCATGCGGGCCGCCCAACTCGAAGTTGCCCGTCGGGTTGACGTGGACCTCGAAGTCGTCGTCGGCGAACTGCTCGGGGATCAGCGGGCGGATCACGTGCTCGATGAGGTCGGGCTTGATCATCGCGTCACGATCGATACCCGGACCGTGCTGCGTGGAGATCAGGACCGTCGACAGGCGCTTCGGCACACCGTTCTCGTAATCGATGGTGACCTGAGTCTTACCGTCCGGACGCAGGTACGGCAGCGTGCCGGACTTGCGGACTTCGGCCAGCCGGAACGCGAGCTTGTGGGCGAGCCAGATCGGCATCGGCATGAGGTCGGCGGTTTCGTCGCACGCGTAGCCGAACATCATTCCTTGGTCGCCCGCGCCGGTCTCGAGCAGCCGGTCGGTGTCGCCGGCACGCTGCTCCTCCGCCTTGTCGACGCCCATCGCAATGTCGGGACTCTGCTCGTCGATCGACGTAATGACACCACACGTGTTGCCGTCGAAGCCGTAGGACTCGCGGTCGTACCCGATGCTGCGCACGGTGTCACGCACGACGCGGGGAATGTCGACGTAGGCCTGGGTGCTGATCTCACCAGCAACGATGACGAGGCCGGTCGTGCACATGGTCTCGCACGCCACGCGGCTGTTGGGGTCCTCCTCGAAGATCGCGTCGAGGACGGCGTCGGAAATCTGGTCGCTCATCTTGTCGGGGTGACCTTCGGTCACCGATTCCGACGTGAAGGTGAAGGCGCTCAAGGAATCTCCTGGTCTGGGTTGGTGGGCGCGCGCCCCAACAGCGCGGCCACTCGGTCGAGGATCACGTCAGCCAGCGCGGCTTTTGTGAGCAACGGCGTTTCCTCGGAAGCGCCGGAAGAGTCAAGCAGGATTGCCCGGTTCGTGTCGACTTCAAAGCCGGCATCCGGTGCCGAGACATCGTTCGCGACCAGCAGGTCTGCGTTTTTGCGGGTCAGCTTCTCGCGGGCATGGGCAACGATGTCCACGGTCTCGGCCGCGAAGCCGACGAGCACCTGGCCCCGCTTCGCCGCACCGAGCTCGGCGAGGATGTCCGGCGTGGGTTCGAGCACGATCTCGGGTGCGCCGGCGGCTTTCTTCAGCTTGTCCCCCGCCACGACCTTGGGTCGGAAGTCCGCGACCGCGGCGGCCATGACCACCACATCGGTGGCGTCGAAGCGGCCGACGATCTCGTCGTGCATGGACTGGGCCGAGACCACGGACACGATGTCCACGCCGGCCGGGGCCGTGTCCGGCGCGGTGGTGACCAATGTGACCGAGGCGCCGCGTCCGGCCGCCTGCGCCGCGACCGCGTGGCCCATTTTCCCGGACGACCGATTTCCGATGAAGCGGACCGGGTCGATGGCCTCGCGGGTGCCGCCGGCGCTGACGAGCAGCCGAACCCCGGCGAGGTCACCGGACCGAGTGAGGATGTCGGCCACCGCGTCCATGATCCGTTCCGGCGCCGCGAGCCGACCTTCGCCGACGTCGCCGCCGGCCAAGCGACCGGACTCGGGATCAACGATGTGGACGCCACGGCGGCGCAACGTGACCAGGTTCTCCTGCACCGCCGGGTGCTCCCACATCTCGGTGTGCATGGCGGGCGCGATCACCACGGGCGCGCGGGTCGCCAGCAGTGTGGCCGTGAGGAGGTCGTCCGAGATTCCGGCCGCGTACTTGCCGATAAGGCGCGCCGTGGCGGGTGCGATGACGATCACGTCCGCGGATTGCCCGAGCCGGGTGTGCGGGATCGGACTTCCGCCGCTCGACGCATCGACGTTGAACAGGCTCGTCTGCGCGGGCTCGGACGCGAGCGCGGAAAAGGTCAGCGCGCCGACGAAGCGAGTGGCGTCCTCGGTGAGGACCGGCGCGACGTGTGCGCCCGCGTCCACCATGCGCCGACACAGCTCGACGGCCTTGTAGGCCGCGATACCGCCCGAGACACCGAGGACGACCCGACGGCCGCGAAACGCGCGATCGGTGTCCATGACGCAGCGATCGTCGGGCGTCAGCCGGCGTCGGGCGTGGCCTCGGCCGCGTCTGCGTCCGCGCCGGAGGTATCGGCCTCGGGCTCGACTTCGGGAATCTCGGCCTTGATGATCTTGCCGACTTCGATCTCTTCGAGGGCGATCGACAACGGCTTGCGGGACACCGATGTCACCTGCGGCGGCACGATCTTGCCCAGGCCGTCACCGAGGTGGTTGTAGTAGTCGTTGATCTCACGGGCTCGGCGCGACGCCAGGGTCACGAGCGTGAACTTCGAGTTCTCGCGTGCGAGCAGGTTCTCGATGCGGGGCTCGGTGAGTGACGCGCGGCGTTCGACCATGTGAAGGGCTCCGAAAAGTCAGGAAATACCGAAGGGAGGAGGTCCCGAACGGCGAATTTCAAGGATAGCAGCGACTTCGTCCACTGCTCGCCCCAGGTCGGCGTTCACCACGACGGCATCGAACCGGTCCGCCAGCGCTTCCTCGCGGGCCGCGGTCTCGAGCCGAGTCCGGATCTGTTCGGGATCGTCGCTGCCTCGGGCCCGCAATCGCGCTTCTTGCGCGGCCGGATCCGGCGCCCGGAGGAACACCAGGAGCGCCTCCGGGTAGCGCTCCCTGACCGCGAGGGCGCCCTGCACGTCGATTTCGAGGAGAACGTCGTGGCCCGCCGCGAGCTGGGCTTCCACGGGACCTGCGGGGGTCCCCTTCAACTGCCCGTAGACCTCGAACCATTCGAGAAAGCCACCGGCATCGCGGAGCCGTTCGAACTCATCACGGGTCACGAAGTGGTAGTCGACGCCGTCGACCTCACCCGGCCGCGCCGCCCGAGTCGTGGCGGAGACCGACCACGTGAGCGATGGATCGCGCGCCAGCAACGCCTTTCCCACGGTGCCCTTCCCCACCCCGGAAGGACCGGTCAGGACCAGCAAGACGGCCAGGACGAAGTTCCTACTGTCCGGCGAAGGCAGCCAACAGCGCGGCGCGCTGCTTGGTGCCGAGGCCGCGGAGACGGCGGCTCTCACTGATCTCGAGTTCGGCCATGATCCGCCGGGCGCGCACCTTGCCGACACCCGGGAGCGACTCGAGCACGCTGACCACTTTCAGCTTCGCCACGATGTCGTCGGCGTCGCTCTGCTCGAAGAGATCTTTCAGCGACAACCGGTTCAGCTTGAGCCGGGTTTTGATCTCGGCTCGGACTCGTCGCGCCACTGCGGCTTTCTCGAGGGCGGCGCTGCGCTGCTCGGGTGTGAGCGCGGGCGGGAGCGGCATAAGCAGAGACCTCCGAGAGCGCCGAGTCGGGTACAGGGCGTGGCAGCGTTCGAGCGGCGCTGAGTATAGGAGTGGAGTTGTGGGTCAGGCGGATGGCAGAGCGGCGGCGACTTCGGTGGCGATGGCAGCGGCGGCGGTTTCGGGGGCCGAGGCGGCGGTGACCGGACGCCCGATGACGAGCCAGTCGGCCCCGGCGCGGATCGCAGCACCGGGCGTCATGACCCGGGACTGATCGTCGGACGAGGCGGCGGCGGGACGGATTCCCGGCACCATCGAGCGGAGACCGGCCGCACCGACGCGATCGAGTTCCCAGCCGCTGCACACGACTCCGGCACACCCCGAGTCCCGAGCGACCGCGAGCCGGGCGTCGAACGCCGAGGTATCGGGATCGGACGTGAGCACGGTGACGGCCAACGTGATCGGCATCGGAAGACCCGCCTCCTCAGCACCGCGTCGGGCGCCGACGACGAAGGCCGCCAACATGTCGCTCCCACCCGCCGCGTGGGCATTCATGAACCGCACGCCACGGCGGGCCAGTGCGGCCGCGCCTCGCTCGACGGTGTTCGGGATATCGTGCAACTTCAGATCGCAGAACACCGTGAACCCGAGATCGTGGAGCCGGTCGAACGCCACCGGCCCCGCCTCGGCGTAGAGCTCGTAGCCGACCTTCGCAATTCCGAACCACGGGGCGACGCGCTGGGCCATCGCGAGCGCGGCGTCGAGGTCGCCGACGTCGAGCGGCAACGCCAACCGGTCACGGACTTCGGGGGCGGCCTCAATCATCGTGGTCATTTCGATCTCCTTCGACGTGCGGGTTCGGGCTCGGCTCCGGAAGTTCGAGGCCGCCGACGAGGTCGGTGACCCGGGCGACACCATGGCCGACACACCACCGCACGATCTCGTCGTGGATGCGGTTGACCGCGCGTGGTTCGGCGAACGACACGGTGCCCACGCCGACGGCGCACGCGCCGGCGAGCAGCATCTCGATGGCATCGATCCCGGTCGTGACACCACCGGTACCGATGACCGGGATGCCCGGCAGGGCGCGTGTCACTTCGTTCACCACTCGCAACGCGACCGGTTTGATCGGTGCGCCCGAATAGCCCCCGGTCACACCACCGAGCAGCGGTCGACGGGTCTCGGCGTCGATCCCCAACCCGAGCAACGTGTTCACCAAGGTCAGACCGACCGCGCCGGCGTCCACCGCGGCGCGCGCGACGTCGACCACTTCAAAGGTGTTCGGCGAGAGCTTCGCGAAAACGGGAACCCCGAGATCACACGCGACGACGGCGGCCACAACGCCCGCAGTCGAAGATGGGGAGTGCGCGAACATGCGCGCGGAGTCCTCGACGTTGGGACAACTGACGTTCAACTCGATCGCAGCCAACGCATCGGTGTGCCCGCTCAGTTGCTCGGCCGCCGCACCGAACTGCTCGACCGTCCTGCCCCAGAGCGAGACGATGATCGGCACGCCCTTGGCCTGCAACTTCGGGAGTTCGTGACGAACCCAATGCGTCACGCCGGGTCCTTGCAGCCCGACCGAGTTCAACATGCCTCCGCCGGCCGCAGCATGGAGGCGCGGCGCGGGGTTGCCGGCCCAGCGGTAAGCGGCAAGAGACTTGACCGTGATCGCACCGAGCCGAGTCCGGTCCACCAGTCGAATGACTTCATCGCCATGACCGAAGGTGCCGGACGCCGCGACGATCGGACTGTCGAGTCGCAACGGCCCGAGGGTGGTAGTGGTGTCCACCGTTCCGGCGAGTTCGGACGCCGGGAACGATCGGCGTCGGCTCACGCGCGCATCACACCTCGAGCCGCAGTTGACCGTCGGCGTGGTACTCCTGCAGCGATCGCACGGTCACCTGCGTCGTTTGACTCTCGGCAATCCCCGCTGCCGCCGCGAGTGCGGCGGCCACGGTCGTCAGACACGGGATGTTGTGGAGGACGGCGGCGCGCCGGATGTGCGCGCCATCCGCCCGCGGTCCGCGACCTCGCGGCGTGTTCACCACGAGATCCACCTCCCGGTTGGAGATCAACCCGATCGCATCCTCCCCGGTGGGATCACCGACCTTGGCCACGATGGTTTCGACGGGAATGCCGCGAGCGGCACACGCGGCCGCAGTCCCTGCCGTCGCAATCAACGCGAAGCCCAACTCCACGAAGCGGGCGGCCACCACGAGGCCCGGCTCCTTGTCCCGGTCCGCCAGCGAGAGGAAGACTTTCCCACTCTCAGGCAGTCGGCTCCCGGCCGCGGCCTGACTCTTCATGAACGCAAGCCCAAAGGACCGATCGATCCCCATGACCTCGCCGGTGGAGCGCATCTCGGGCCCGAGCAGCGTGTCGACGGTCGGGAACTTGTTGAACGGAAGTACCGCTTCTTTGACCGACACGTGGCCACCGTTCGCCGGGGGTCGGAGCAGACCCTCGGCGCGCAACTCCTCGAGCGACGCGCCGAGCATCACCCGGGCCGCGACCTTCGCGAGCGGGACCCCGGTCGCCTTGCTCACGAACGGCACCGTTCGGCTCGCGCGCGGGTTGGCCTCGATGACGAGAACCTCCCCGCCCTTCACCGCGTACTGGACGTTCAGGAGACCACGCACGTCGAGCGCGGTCGCCAGCCGTTCGGTGTACTCGCTGATGGTGGCGATCGTCTCGACCGAGAGCGTCGACGGCGGCAGCACGCACGCGCTGTCACCCGAATGCACCCCCGCTTCTTCGATGTGCTCCATCACGCCGCCGATCAGGACCTCTCCGGTGTGATCGCGAATCGAGTCGACGTCAACCTCGATGGCGTCTTCGAGGAACCGATCGACGAGTGCCGGACGCGTCGCGGAGAGACCGCCTTCGCGCCCCAGGGAACCGGCGGTTGCGAGTTCTGCCATCGCCGAGTCGAGACCGTCCTGGTCGAAGACGATCTGCATCGCCCGACCACCGAGGACGTAGGAGGGGCGGACGAGGACGGGGTACCCGATGTCAGCCGCGATAGCACGCGCGCCCTCGATGCTGGTGGCGGTGCCACCGGGAGGCTGGGGAATCTCCAGTCGGTCACACAGCACGTTGAATCGGTCCCGGTCCTCGGCGAGGTCGATCGACTCGGGGCTGGTGCCCACTACCGGCACACCCGCCATTGCGAGTGAGTGCGCCAGCTTCAAGGGCGTCTGACCACCGAGCGCCACCACCACGCCCCGCAACTCGCCGCGCTCCTGGAGCGCGTCGCAGACGTTCAGCACCCCTTCGATGGTCAGCGGCTCGAAGAAGAGACGGTCGCTCGTGTCGTAATCGGTCGAGACCGTCTCGGGGTTGCAGTTGATCATGACGGTCTCGAAACCGGCGTCCGACAGCGCGAACGCGGCGTGCACACAGCAGTAGTCGAACTCCACCCCTTGGCCGATGCGGTTCGGACCGCTGCCGAGGATCACGACCGCCGGCCGTTCGAGCGGCGTGACCTCACAGACGTCCTCGTAGGTGCCGTAGTGATAGGGCGTGGTGGCGGCGAACTCGGCCGCGCACGTGTCGACCGTCTTATACGTGACATCCACACCGGCGGCGTGGCGGACCGCGCGCACCAACTCGGGTGTCTCGTTCCAGAAGTCGGCGAGCTGACCGTCGCCGAAGCCGAGACGTTTCGCCCACCGCCAGGTGGTGCGATCCAGATCGGCCGACCCGACGAACCCTTCGAGTTCCATCGCCGCCTCGACCACCTGCGCCATCTGATCGAGGAACCAGGGGTCGATACCGGTGATGTCGTGGAGGCGTTCGATGGTGATCCCGCGCCCGAGGGCCACCGCGACCGCGAAGAGGCGGTCCGGCGTGGGGGTGCGACACGCGCGCTCGAGGTCGTCGACGCTCAGGTCGATGAGCGCCGGGTCGCGATGGTCGAGTCCGGTGCGGCCACTCTCCAACGAACGCAGCGCCTTCTGCAGTGACTCGGGGAAGGTGCGACCGATGGCCATGACCTCGCCGACCGATTGCATCATCGTTCCGAGCAGTGGTTCCGCGCCCGGCAGCTTCTCGAACGCCCATCGCGGGATCTTGGTGACCACGTAGTCGATCGTCGGTTCGAAGCTCGCGGGAGTGACGCGGGTGATGTCGTTGACTACTTCGTCGAGCCGGTAACCAACGGCGAGCTTGGCGGCGATCTTGGCGATCGGGAATCCGGTGGCCTTGCTAGCGAGGGCGCTGGACCTGGAGACGCGCGGGTTCATCTCGATGATGACCATCTGACCGTTCGTGGGGTCCAAGCCGAACTGCACGTTCGAGCCGCCGGTCTCCACGCCGATGCGGCGGATGCAGGCGAACGAGGCGTCGCGCATCTTCTGGTACTCGACATCGGTGAGCGTCTGCGCGGGCGCCACCGTGATCGAGTCGCCCGTATGCACACCCATCGCGTCGACATTCTCGATGGAGCAGATGACCACCACGTTGTCCGCGTGATCGCGCATGACCTCGAGCTCGTATTCCTTCCAGCCGAGCACCGACTGTTCGAGCAGGATCTCCTCCACCGGGCTGGCCGCAAATCCCCGACGCGCCACGGCGCGCAACTCGTCCTCGTCGTACGCGAACCCGGTGCCACCGCCGCCGAGGATGAAACTCGGGCGACAGATGAGCGGGAACCCCACCTCCTTGCCCGCGATGACCGATCGTTCGATGGCGTCGTTCACGCGCGCGGTCCGGTCCGTGATCTCGGCGTCGGCGAGCACGATGTTCGACCGCGGGACGTTCAGCCCGATCTCTTGCATCGCGGCCTTGAATCGACTCCGGTCCTCCGCGGTGTGGATCGCGTCGATGCTCGCGCCGATGAGTTCGACGTCGAACTCCTCGAACACTCCGGCTTCATCGAGCGCGATCGCGAGGTTGAGTGCGGTTTGGCCTCCGAGCGTCGGCAGCAACGCGTCCGGACGCTCGCGCTCGATGACGCTGCGCAGGCTGTCGACGGTGAGGGGCTCGACGTAGGTGGCGTCGGCGAAGTCGGGGTCGGTCATGATCGTCGCCGGGTTCGAGTTCACCAGGATCACCCGGTAGCCCTCCTCCCGAAGCACGCGACACGCCTGGGTCCCGGAGTAATCGAACTCGCACGCCTGACCGATGACGATCGGTCCGCTGCCGATCAGCAGGATGGATTCGATGTCGGTGCGTTTGGGCACGTCAGCTCCCGGCCATGATCGCGGTGAAGTCGGAGAAGAGGTACGCCGCGTCGTGCGGCCCGGGTCCCGCCTCGGGATGATGCTGGACCGAGAAGATCGGTTCGCCGATCACCGCCAGTCCTTCGCACACGCCGTCGTTGAGGTTGACGTGGGTGATCTCGACGGCGCGGTCGAGCGAGTCGGGATCCACGGCGTAGTTGTGGTTCTGGCTCGTGATCTCGACCGAGCCGCTCGGGACGTGGCGCACCGGGTGGTTGCCGCCGTGATGTCCGAACGGCAGCTTGAACGTGGTGCCGCCGAGCGCCCGCCCGAGGATCTGATGACCGAGACAGATGCCGAAGATCGGGATGCCGGACCCGACCAGATCCCGAACCGCGTCGGCCGCACCGGCGACGGCCGCCGGATCGCCCGGACCGTTCGACAGGAAAATCCCGTCGGGGCGGCGCTCGACGACCTCGGCCGCGTCGGTCGATGCCGGGACCACGTCCACCCGACATCCCGCACTCGCGAGATGGCGAAGGATGGTGCGCTTGATGCCGAAGTCGTACGCGATCACATGGAACGGCGCGTCCGGATCCCCGGCCGAATACGCGAGCGGCGTGGTCACCGTCGCCACCATGTCGATGCCGTCGGTCGACTGACTCGCGCTCGCCGCGGCGCGCACCTTGGCTTCGTCGGTCCCGAACGCGCCCGGGACGGCGCCGTGATCGCGCAGATGGCGAGTCAGACGACGCGTGTCGATCCCGCTGATGGCCGGAACACCGTGACGGTCGAGAAAATCACCGAGGGATTCGTCGGCGCGCCAGTTGCTGTGGCGGCGCGCCAGATCCCGCACGATGACTCCCCGACACGCTGGCGCAGCCGCCTCGTTGTCTTCGGGGTTGGTGCCGTAGTTCCCGATATGGGGGTAGGTGAACGCAATCATCTGGCCCGCGTAGCTCGGGTCGGTGATGATCTCCTGATAGCCGGACAGCGCCGTGTTGAAGACGACCTCGCCGGTCGCCACGGTGTCAGGTGCCACACCGGCCATCTCGCCTTCGAACACCTCGCCGTCGTGCAGTACGAGGACGGCAGCTACGCGCTTCGAGTTCGCACTCACGTGGTGATCGCTCCGTTCATGACGACGGGATGGCCCAACCGGATCGTGTGCCGGACCCGACCGATGAGTTTCCGGCCGGCCCAGGGGGTGTTGCGGGACTTGCTCGCGGATTGCTCCGCGTCGACCACCCAAGAGTTCTGGGGATCAATGACGCAGATGTTCGCGGGGTTCCCCGCGGCGATCGGGAGACCGTGGCCGAGCTGGTCCAGGCCGGCGATGCGCGCCGGTTGCCAGGAGAGGCGCGCCAGGACATCGGACAGCGATAGGAGACCGGTCTCCACCAGTTCGGTGAGCGCCACCGCCAGCGCCGTCTCCACGCCGAGCATGCCCGGCGGCGCTTCCTCGAACGGCAACTCTTTCGACTGGGGCGTGTGCGGCGCGTGATCAGTGGCGATGGCGTCAATGGTGCCGTCGACCAATCCGGCGACGATCGCGTCCCGGTCCGCCGCCGAGCGCAGCGGCGGATTCATCTTGAACACCGGATCGAACGACGCGCACTCGGCATCGGTGAGGGTGAAGTGCTGCGGCGACGCTTCGGAGGTGACCCGCAGCCCTTCGGCTTTCGCGGCGCGCACCAACTCCGTGGCTCCGGCGGTGGACATGTGCAACACGTGGTAGCGGCCACCAGTGAGTCGGGCGAGCGCAATGTCGCGCGCCACGATCGTGACCTCGGCCGCCGCCGGTCGACCAGGAATCCCGAGACGGGCGGACCACTCCCCTTCATGCATGTGCCCGCCGGCGACGAGCGCGGGATCTTCGGCATGCTGGGCGATGACCGCACCCGGCAACGCACTCGCGTATTCGAACGCACGTCGCATCACGTTGGCGTCCGCGACGCAATCGCCGTCGTCGGTGAAGATGCGCACACCGAGTTCGTACAACTCCCCCATGGGCGCGAGTTCTCGGCCTTCGCGACCCTTGGTGATGCACCCGGCGAACGTGACGTGACACGCCGCCCGTCGACCTTGCTCCATGACCGCGGCAACGACCTTCGCGTCGTCGAGCGGCGGCGTGGTATTCGGCATCGCGACCACGGCAGTGAATCCGCCGAGCGCGGCCGCCCGGGCACCGGACTGAATGTCCTCGGCGTCTTCGCGTCCCGGTTCACGGAAGTGCACCTGGAGATCGACGAGCCCGGGCGCCACAATCGCGTCGGACGCGTCGACCACTCGAGCACCAGCTGCGGTCAGCTTCGGTCCGGCCTCGAGAATGACGCCGTCTCGAATCAGAACATCGGCCGTGCGCTCACCGGTCTCGTCGACCACTCGCCCGCCCTGGACCAGCACGTCGCCCGCCGCACTCGTCGCCATCAGACCAAACCTCCGGAACCGATGAGATCGAAGAGCACGGCCATGCGCACGGCCACCCCGTTGGCCACCTGCTCGCGGACCAACGATCGCGGCCCGTCGACGACCTCGGTAGCGATCTCGGAGCCGCGAATCATCGGCCCCGGATGCATGACCAGCGCATCCGGCTTCATCCGTTCCGCGCGGTCGGTGTTGAGACCCCACCGCGTGTAGTACTCGCGCAGGCTCGGCAGCAGCGCCCGACCGATCCGTTCCTGCTGCACCCGCAGCACGTACACGACGTCGAGTTCGCTGATGACGGCGTCGAAGTCGTGCGCGACGTCCACCGGCCAGCCGTCGAGGCGTTCGGGCATCAACGTCGGCGGGCCGATCAGCGTGATCTGCGCGCCGAGGCGATCCCAACATTCGATTCCGCTGCGCGCCACGCGAGAGTTGCGCACGTCGCCGACGATGCCGATGCGCGCACCGGTGAGGTCGCCGCGGTGACGACGCAGCGTGAACGCGTCGAGCAGCGCCTGGGTGGGATGACCGTGGCGGCCGTCGCCGGCGTTGACGACCGCCGCGTCGATCCAGCCGGCGATGCGATGCGGTGCCCCGGCGGCGGAGTGACGCACCACCATCGCGTCGATCCCCATCGACTCGATGGTGCGCACGGTGTCGAGGAGGCTCTCGCCCTTTTTGACGGACGAGGACCCGGCGGTGAACGTCATCGTGTCCGCGCCGAGACGCTTGGCCGCAGTCTCGAACGACAAACGGGTCCGGGTCGAGTCCTCGTAGAAAAGGCTGACGATGGTCTTGCCGCGCAGGGCCGGGACCTTCGGGATCTCACGGGCCAAGACCTCGGACATGTACTCCGAACCGTCGAGCAGGCCGATGATGGCGTCGCGATCCAGATCGTCGATGGCGAGGAGATGTCTCATTCCTCGCCTCCCTCGGGACCCCAGAGTTCGATCGTGTCCTCGGTGACGTCGTCGGTCTCGCGGAGTCGCACTCTGACGTCCTCACGTTCGGCGGTCGGGAGGTTCTTGCCCACGAAGTCGGCCCGGATCGGAAGCTCCCGATGCCCGCGGTCAATCAGGACTGCGAGCTGGATCGCCCGGGGCCGGCCGAGCTCGGTCACCGCGTCGAGCGCGGCGCGGATCGTGCGGCCGGTGAACAGCACGTCGTCCACGAGGACCACCACCCGGCCGGTGATGTCCACCGGGACCTCGGTTCGGCCCAGTGGATGGATGTGCCGCAGGCCGATGTCGTCGCGGTAGAACGCGACGTCGAGCGACCCGACCGGTACGGCGACGCCCTCGAACGACTCGATCGCCTCCGCCAGGCGCTGCGCGATCTGCGGGCCGCGTAGGTGGAGGCCCACGAGCACGACGTCGCTCGGCCCGTGATTGCGCTCGACGATCTCGTGCGCGATCCGGGTCTGCGCTCGGTGCAGGTCCTCGGGGCCGAAGACCTGCGTGCGGAACGTCGCCTCGGACGAGAAGCCGGACACAGAAAAGCCGCCCTTTGGGGCGGCCACGGTCTTTGGGATCGACGCTTCGGCTGGCGTCGTGATGTCGGCGGCGCTCGGCGTGCCGTTCGGGCTCTCGGCCATCTCATCCTCACTCCGTGGCGACCTCACAGGATCGCCGTAACGGAACAGCTCGACCGTACCACGCGAGCCTCGCACTCCGGTTCATCGCGCGGCCCCCACCCCGAGCGTTTGTCGTTTCAACCCGCTGACAGCGGCTTCAGACCACAAACGCACCCGCGGTTTTCAAGTCCCTGCCGGACGTTTGTCGGCGGTTGATCGCACCCGTCAGTTGTTGAGGCCGGTGATGAGGACGTCGACCAGGGTGCCCTGCAAATACGTGAGCCAGTCGTACAGTCCGAATCCAGATGCCTGGAGATCGTCGGCGCCGACCTCGTCGCGATCTTCGGTGACACCGAGCGTTACCCCCAACGCCAGGCGCACATCGTTCAAGGCGCCGACCCAGAGCTCCACGTCTTTGTCGGAGAGCGCAACATCCAGGCGACCCCTCCGATCTCGACCGGTGTCCAGCCCTTGCACCAACGCCTCGATCGCGTGCGCCTTGGCGCGCACCAAATCTTCGTGCACCACCGACTGGAAATCGCGTTCGGCCCGGTCCTCGGTGGGGTCGACGTACGCGCGAGGAAACAGTCGGTCGCGCACTGCGTCCGAACCGTGGTCCGGGACACCGCCGTCGAGCACCTGGGTGATCTGGCGCGACAGGTCTCGCAGGACTGCGACTTCGTCAGCCTCGAACGACACGACGACACCGGAGCCGGCAGCTTTGAACTTCATCACGCTCGGTCGCGTTCCATCGTCGCCCAAAGGCCGGCCGCGTGTAGACGAGCGACGTCGATCTCCGCCTTCTCTCGCGTCCCGTGAGACACGACGGATTTACCGTCGTTGTGCACTTCGAGCATGAGCCGGGTCGCCTTCTCCAACGAGTACCCGAACAGCTTCTGGAGCACCATTACCACATAGTTCTGGAGGTTGACCGGGTCGTTCCACACGATGACCAGCCACGGCGTGTCCGTGCCGACCACGGTCTCCTCGACCGGCGCCTCGATCGTGCTGGGCGCGCTCCCAGCCATCAGCGCTCGCGGACCTGCTCGGCGATGCGGGCGAGGAGTCCGTTTACGAACCGTCCGCTGTTCTCCGTCGAGTACTGCTTCGCGAGTTCGACGGCTTCGCTAATCACGACCGCCGTCGGCACGTCCGGTTCGTGCGTCAACTCGAAGCAGCCGAGCCGCAGCACCGCCCGATCAAGCGCCGGCATCCGCTCGACGGCCCAGTGCTCGGAGTACTCCCGCAGCAGCCCGTCGATCTCTTCGGTGTTGGTCTCGACACCGCGCACCAACTCCGTGGCGTAGGCATCGGGCGCGGCCGGCAGACTCTCGAGGAGGTCACTCACACTGATCGAACGCACCTCACGCTCGTAACACAGGCCCAATGCGCGTTCTCGAGATTCTCGGCGAGGGGCCATCGTGGAAGCGTCGACTCAGGCGCGAGTCAGGTACTCGCCGGTGCGAGTATCGATCTTCAGCTTCTCGCCGGTCTCGATGAAGAGCGGCACCTGCACAATGAGGCCGGTCTCCATCGTGGCTGTCTTCCGAGCGCCGGAGACCCGGTCACCCTGGAGGCCGGGCTCGGTATCGGTGACGACCAGCTCTGCCGACGCGGGCAGATCCACGCCCAATACTTCGTCGTTCCAACTCGGGAGGACGGCGACATCGCCCTCCTTGAGGTAGTTGATGGCGTCGCCGAGGACCTGGATCGGCACCTGGATCTGGTCGTAGGACTCGTTGTCCATGAACACGTACGCGTCGCCCTCGCGATAGAGGTACTGCATTTCGCGCTTGTCGATCGTCGCGTGTCCGACCTTTTCATCGGCCCGAAACGTCTTCTCGACCACCGCACCAGTGCGCACGTTCTTCAACTTCGTCCGGACGAACGCGCCACCCTTGCCCGGCTTCACGTGCTGAAACTCCACGACGGTCATCAGCCCGTCGGGCAGGTTCAGCGCCATCCCGTTCTTCAGCGCATTCGTCGAGATACTCAAATTGTTAGATCCTTCGGGAAACAGGTGAGGGTGATCGATCCTTCGGGGGTGACCACGAGGGTGTCCTCGATGCGGACGCCGCCGATGCCCGGCAGATACACCCCGGGTTCGACGGTCACCACGTGACCTGCAGCGAGGGTACCAGTCGAGGTCGACGCGACCCGAGGCGACTCGTGAATCTCCAGGCCCACACCATGGCCGGTGCCGTGGATGAACGAATCGCCCCAACCGGCGTCGACGATGACGTCGCGCGATGCACCGTCCACGGCCGCGCACTCCGCCCCGACGCCTACCGCGGCCACGCCGGCCTGCTGCGATTCGAGCACAGTCTCCCACACCCGCCGAGCTTCCAGACTCGGTTCGCCGACGCTCACCGTGCGAGTCATGTCCGAGCAGTACCCGTCGACAATGCACCCGAAATCGATCACGACCAACTCGCCGGGCTCGATGTGACGATCACTCGGCCGGGCGTGCGGCTTGGCGCCGTTCGGACCGGAGGCCACGATCGGATCGAAGCTCACCGCGCTCGCGCCGCGTTCGCGCATCGCGAACTCAAGGCGCAGCGCGAAATCCCGTTCGGTCGGCCGCTGCGCGAGCGTCGGCAACAACTCACCGAGCGCGTCATCGGCGATCGCGCACGCGGCCTTGATCCGCTCCACCTCGCCGGGTTCCTTGACCATGCGCAGACCGTCGACGAGCGCGGCGGTCGGCACCAACTCGGCGGCCGGGAACCACTCGATGAAGCTGCGCTGTTGACCCCACGTCACGCCGTCGTCCTCGAGCCCGAGCCGGACGATCCCGGAGGCCGCCGCGGCGAGCGCGGCACGCTGTTCGGCCTGGGTCAGCCCGATCATGATGTCCGCGGTCACGCCGGCGCCGGCGAGCTGGTCGGCGGCTTGGTCGCGGTAGCGGCCGTCGGTCACGAACGTTGCGTCGTCAGCGGTGACCAGCAGCATCGCCGCCGATCCGGTGAAGCCGGTGAGGTAGCGCACGTTGACCATCCGGGTCACCAACAGCGCGTCGATGCCGTCGAACCGGGCGCGCAGCCGGTCCATCCGCGCGCCGATCTGCATCGGGGTCAACGTGGTCATCCGATCCTTCCTGTGGTCGCTTCGACCGCGAGTCGGTATCCCGCGCGACCGAAGCCCGCAATCGTCCCGGTCACCACGGGCGCGATAACCGAGTTCCGGCGCCAGGCCTCCCGGGCGCTCGGGTTGGAGAGGTGCAGCTCAACCTTCACACCGTCGAACGCGGCCAACGCATCCGCAATCGCGTACGACGTGTGGGTGAACGCACCCGGGTTCATCACGATCGCGGCCACGCGGTCCCGTGCTGCGTGGATCGCGTCGATCAACTCGCCCTCGTGGTTCGACTGGAGATGTTCGAACTCGAACCCGGCCGACCGCGCCGCCTCCTCCGCATCACCCACGCACTCGGCCAACGTGTCGGTGCCGTAGATCTCCGGTTCACGCGTGCCGAGCAAGTTCAGGTTCGGACCGTTCAACAACAAGATGATGGTGGTGGTGGTCACGGTTTCTCCTGGAAGATGCCGACGGATTCGAATGCGTAGCGGAGCGCGGCCGTTGGCGGATCCTCGACCAGTTCCAGACCCATCGGCCCCGGGAGGACGAAGGTCAACCCCCCACTCGCCTTCTTGTCCCGGGCCATGAGACTGAGCAGTTCCGCGGCGCTGACGGACTCGGGTTCGGGCACCGCCACCGGCAGACCCAAGGAGGCAGGAATCGCCTGGAACCGATCGACGACGTCGATGCCGACCCGCTCACAACCACCGGCGAGCGCACCGACGAAGACCAGCCCGATCGCCACCGCCTCGCCGTGGGTGAGCCGGTGCTCGAACGCAATCTCGAGCGCGTGGGCCAGCGTGTGACCGAGGTTCAGCGTGGCCCGGATCCCGGTGCGCTCGTGCGGATCACGCGCCACGACGTCGGCCTTGACCTTCACGCAACGAGCCACCACATCGGCGAGCAGCGCGGGTTCGCGATCCAAGAGCGATGTGGTCCCAGTCCGCAACAGATCGACGAGGCCAGTCGGGTCCTCGGCGACATCGAACATCAGCGCGTACTTCGCCACCTCTCCGAGTCCGCTGCGGTACTCACGCGGCTCGAGCGACCCGAGCGTGTCCGTGTCCGCGACCACACCGATCGGTTGATGGAACGCGCCGACGAGGTTTTTGCCCTCCGCCAAGTTGACGGCGGTCTTGCCGCCGATGGCCGCGTCCACCATGGCGAGCAGGGTTGTCGGCGCCTGCACCACCTCGACCCCGCGGTGGTAGACGGCCGCCGCGAACCCGGCAGTGTCACCGACCACACCACCACCGAGCGCGACGACGGCATCACCTCGGAGCAATCCCCACCGAGCGAACGAGCGACAGAGGTCTTCGACGGTGCTCAAGCACTTGTGCACCTCGCCGTCGCCCATCAGGAACACTTCGGTCGGCGCGTCGATGCTCGACCGCACGGTCTCTGCGTACCGATCGGCAATGGCCTGCTGGCTGACGATGGCGACGCGCCGCCGATCGGCAACGAGCGCGCCAACCTGCGCGAGCGCACCCGGTCCGACTTCGACGGTGTAGGCGGGCTCGGTCGCAACCGTGATCGAGGTCATCGGGAGTCGGCCTGCTCGTACGCGGTCAAGACCGCGTCGGTCACGGCCCCGAGGTCCAGACCGTCGGTGGCCACGGAAACGTCGGCGGCGGCTGCGTAGGCGTCCCGGCGAGCGTCGGCGAGGCGGGTCAGCGTCGCGGTCGTGGGACCGGCGGAGAGCAGGGGTCGGGTCGTCACGCCATCGGCGGTGACTCGGGCGGCCAGCTCGATCGGGTCCGCAGTAAGCCACACCACGAAGCCGACCCCGGCGAGCGCGCGTCGATTGTCCGCGTCCACCACGGCACCACCACCACACGCGATCACGAGCGTCTCGGGCGAGGCCACGACCTCGGCGACCGCGGTCCGTTCCCGCAACCGGAACCCCGCTTCACCTTCAAGATCAAAGATCTCGGGGATGTTCATGCCCGAGGTGGCGCAGATGACGTCGTCGGTGTCAACGAACCCACACCCCAACGCAGTGGCGCAGCGCTGACCCACGGAGGTCTTGCCTGCGCCCATCAGCCCGATCAACACCAAATGGCGAGGCGCACTCACAGCGACGCGACGAACTCGCGATGGTTGCGAGTCAGTTCGCGCATCGAGTCGCCACCGAACTTGCGCAGTGCTTCATCGGCGAGCACGAGGGCGACCATCGTCTCCGCCACGACCCCCGCCGCCGGCACCGCCGTGACGTCGGTCCGTTCCTTGAACGAGACCGTCTCCTGCTTGGTCATCACGTCGACGGTCCGCAACACCGGGCGGTTGAGCGATGCCAGCGGTTTCATCGAAGCGCGCGCCACGAGCAGCGAGCCCGTGGTCATCCCACCTTCGATGCCGCCGGCTCGGTCCGACCCACGCGTGTAGCCGGCGGTCTCGTCCCACATGATCTCGTCGTGGGCGTCGCTGCCCCGAACTGCCGCGACGGCCGAACCCTCGCCGATCTCGACCGCCTTCATGGCTTGGATGCTCATCAGCGCTTGCGCGATCCGACCGTCGATGCGTCGGTCCCAGTGCACGTGCGATCCGAGCCCGACCGGCACTCCGAAGCCGAGCACCTCGACCACACCGCCGAGTGAGTCACCCGCCTTCGCAGCACCCTTGATCGCGGTAACCATCGCCGCTTCTGCGTCCGAGTCGAAACTCCGCACCGTCGAGTCGTCGATCCGTTCGATGTCCGCCGCGCTCGGTCGAGGGGCGCCGTCGGGCACGGCCGCCTCCCCCATCCGGATCACGTGTGAGATGACCGTCGTTCCGATTTCGGCGAGGAGCGCCTTCGCAATCGTGCCGGCCGCAACCCGGGCTGCGGTCTCCCGCGCGCTGGCCCGCTCGAGCACGTTGCGGGCGTCGTCAAACCCGTACTTCTGCATCCCGACCAGGTCCGCGTGCCCGGGACGCGGCTGGGTCAGTGGCTTCTCGGTGAACCCTGGGGCCGGGGACATCTCTTCCTGCCACTTCGGCCATTCGGTGTTGTGGATCACCACCGAGATCGGCGAGCCGAGCGTCAGCCCGTGACGAATCCCACCCATGATCTCGACGTCGTCACGCTCGAAACGCATGCGCGGCCCACGCCCGAACCCGAGTCGCCGCCGGGAAAGCTCGTCGCCGATCAGCTCGACGGTGATCGCCAGTCCGGCGGGAACGCCTTCGACCACCACCACCAGGGCGGGGCCGTGCGATTCCCCGGCGGTGAGATAGCGCAGCATGATCGGTGCAGGTTAGATGCCACCAGCAAGATGCCGAGGACCGAAAGCGTCCGGGCACGCGAGCGGGTGTGGCTACTTCGTGACCTGCTCACCCTGACAGAGCGAGAACGGCGAGTCTGCGTAGGTCAGGTTCACGCATTTGTCGCTCGCGAAGGACACCAACTTGTAGTTCGTGGCGAAGGTTCCTCCCGCCACCGCGGTGTACTCCGTGCCACCGACCCGGATGCGGGCCGTCTGGACACCGTTGTTCGAGTACACGTCGAGCAGCGCGACATCCGTGGTGGGCGCCGGGTTCTGTAGCGGTGAAGTGGTGGGCGTCGTCGGGAACGTGCTCGACGACGTGGTCGTCGGTGTGGCGCGCGTCGTTGGGGTGGTTCCACCACTCGGGGTGTTGCGGATCGGCGGCTCGAACGGGTCGCGCAAGCTCAGCTCGTCGAAGCTGCCGTTCGCGAGGGTCGGCTCGAGCGGCACCGTCGTGGTGGTCGAGCCCGCGGCCGCAACGCGTCCGTCGATGGAGATGCCAGATACGGGTCGGGCCGCAGCGGTCGGCGCGGCGGTGTCGTCACTGCGGAGGAACACTTGGTAGACGAGCAGGGCCGCGATCAGCGCACCGGCGATGCCGATGGCCAATCCCGTGCGCTGATGATTCTCATCGCGGCGATTGCGGCGCGAGTTTGACATCACGTACCTCCGGTCGGCGCCGAGCCCGACGGTCTCGAAGAACTGGTGGATCCGCCTGGTGTCGTCGTCGGCGTGGATCCGCCCGGCACCGTGGTCGGCGTGGTGGCGCTCGGTGTCCCCGCCGCAGGCTGGGGCGCAGCCCGGGTGAACATGCGCCCAGTGAGGCTGACGGTCAATGCGGTCGTGTCCGAGGCCGAACTGCCCGTCGAGGACGACGAATCGCCGCCGGCCGCGATGCTCACGCCATCCACGATGACGAGCCGTTCCAGCCGCTCAAGTTGCGAGAGGTAGTTCTTCACCTGGAAGAAGCTGCCCTTGATGTTGATGCTCAGGGCGATCACACTCGAGCTACCGCTGGCCGCGGGCGGCGATGGGGCGATCGACTGGAACGTGATGCCCGAGCTGGTCTCCAACTTGCTCAGCTGGATGATGAACTCGGCGAGGTTCGACTTCTGGGGAATGGCTTGGTCGAACTTGCGCAGGAGGGCCTCTTGGCGCGTCGAGTTCTTCGATTGCGCGGCGAGGCGGGCAAGCGTGTTCTGGAGGTCCTGCGTCTTCGCCTGCTCGGACGCGTTGGAGGTCTCGGCGGCCGACAGATCGTCACCGATCGGGCTATAGATGATGAAGTACCACGCCAGGATCACCACCACGAGGCCGACGGCGCCGGCGATCAGCACATTGCGCTTCATGGCGTCACCTTGTAGTCCTCGTCCCGCTTGGACTTGGCCGCCGGGGTGATCTTGGCCGTGGACGTGAAGGTCACCGTGTCCGAGGACGACGAGGACGACGAGGTGCCGCCGGCGGTCGAACCCGACCCGGCTGAAGTCGCCTTTGATGCATTCGGAACCCACAGGTCAGTGAACGACGGAATGTCGGCGCCGATGCGTTGGATCCACTTGGCGACGGCGTCGAAGTCTCGCGCTGAGGCCGAGAAGTTGACCGTACCGGATGGGCCGGACGCCACCACCGGGGCCGGCGTCACTGGTGCCGGTGTGGTGGTATCCGTCGAACCGCCGGCGGCCGGCGCGGGTGCAGGGGTCGGCGCTGGAGCAGCCGCGGCCGCTTGGGTCACGGTTCCTTGGAAGGAGGTCAACCAGACGTCGGACGGAATCGTGCGCGAGATGGCCTGCAAGAGCGACGACCATGAGACGTCGTTGGCCAAGAGCGCCTGGGTCTCGGTCGACAGTGTCTCGATCTGGGTCTGGCGCTGACCAACCGCGGCAAGCGCATCG
>JANYJV010000092.1 GCA_025361725.1 Acidimicrobiia bacterium
CGCTCCCGCCACACCACCATGATCCGGCAGACGAATTCCCCGTCGACGTCGTGACCGTCGACGTCGTGACCGTCGACGTCGATGCCGCGAGCTATGACGCCGCTCAGGTGACCGGGCCTGAGTCTGCGGGGCCGCCGGCGCAGTTTGTGCGGAAGTTCAGTGGTGCGCGGTCCGGTACTCGTGATAACTCGTCTCGTCGTCGAAATAGATGAGCACCCACGCCGAAGGCGCGCCACCGCGGCTCAGCGCTTCGTAGCGGTGGTTGCCGTCTTGGAGGAGCAGGCGCCCGTCTTGGTGTTCGGCGAGCAACGGGGGCGGTTCCCACCCTTCTTCGACGCTCTCTTCCATCGTGGAGATGTCGTCTTCCCACACGTCGTCGTCGATGGGCACGAGCGCGTCATCCTCCGGGCCGGCGAGTCGCACCAGATCTTCGAGCGGTATCTCGACGGGACCGATCCACCAGTGTTTCTTCAGCGCCAGTGCCGCGGCGAGGATCTCGTTGTCGCTGCCGGGGCTGGCGAGCAGCTCACCCACCCACAACGCGACTTCGTCGCGATCGGCGGCACGTTGCGCGGAACGAAGATCGAAGCGCGTGTCACTCATGCCTGCGCCGTTCCCGTTGGGACCGCGTGCGAAACCTCAGCCGGCGCTCACCCGATCGGCGACTTCGGTGAGGGAGGCTACGCGGTCGTAGTCGGCTGCATGATGGAGACTCAGCGGGTCCATCAGGAAGGGACGCAGGCCGGCTCGGCGCGCGCCGACGACGTCGAATGCCGGCATGTCGCCGACGTACCACGCGTCCTGGGGTTCGACGTCGATCGCGTCGAGGGCCATGGCGAAGATGCGGGGATCCGGTTTCATCACGCCCACCGCACCGGAGTCGATGACGCACGCGACTTCCACACCGGCGCCCGCACCGACCTGGAGCACTTCGAGATCGGCGAGCCGCCGCGCCATGACGCCATCGGCGTTGGACACCACACCGAGGATTACGCCCGTTGCGGCGAGGGCGCGCAGGCCGTCGCACGCGCCCGGGATCACATCGAGCCAGAGGGCCGCGTCGGCGAACTCACTGTCCAAGTGGCGGTGGACCTCGTTCCGGTCGGCCTCACCGACTTCGCACGCGTCGACGTAGGCGTCGAGGTAGCGCTTCCAACTTCCCGCCCAGTCCGAATCCACATCGAGTTCGGTTCCGAACTCCTGCGCGGCTCGATAGTGCGCGTCATGCAGGCCACTGGGGTCCACCTCGACCTCGGCGCGCCGAAATGCCGCGACGATGCGTCGAGCTTGGGGGAGCAGAAAGATGCCGCCGGAGTCCAGCAGGACCGCGCGAGGTGGAGTGGTCATTCTGCGACGGTATCTCGCGAGCTGGGCGAGATTGAGTGGCGCCGCCGCGGGGTACCTCGGACCGGGTGACGCGCACCCGGGATGCGGAAGCGCGGAGGTTTGACTCGGTCAGTGCACGGGAACGGACGAGCGCGGTGATCGGCCGCATCCATCCATCTACATGACGGAGTGACTGCCATGAGTGACGGCAAAGACAGCGGCCCCGAATCCGCACTTTCGGGAACCATTGAGGGCGTGAAGGGAAAGGTCAAGGAGGCCGCCGGCGCGCTCACGGGGAATGAGGAACTGCAACGCGAAGGCGTGGCCCAAGGAGCAAAGGCCGACGCGCAGCGCGAGGTGGCCGAGAAGGAAGCCGAAGCCGAGAAGGCGAGGGTAAAGGCGGGCGTTCACGAAGCCGAGCAACGCGCTCACCAAGACTGACGCGCAAACTTCTCGACGAACAGTTCGAGGCCGGGTGAGGGATCACCCGATCGCTCACCCGGCCTCGTCGTGTCGCACGACATCGAGGTTGTCTCTGCCGTGCGGTTACTCCGCCGAGGGGCCGATCGATCCGAGCGCGCCGACCACTTCACGTCCAACTTCACGGGCGTGATCCAAGGCGGCATTCACCGTGCCGCCGATGAGGTTCATCGGGGGCGTGTCGGAACTCCGCGGGTGCGGACGAGTCGGGGCGGTGCGCCTCGCCGCGATGATCTGCTCGCCGAGGTCGAGCAACTCGGCGCGCGTGCCCACCGCTCGGAGGTCCACGAACATCTCCGTCTCTTCTTCCCGCACGTGGTGACGCACACTCTCGGTGAGCACCGTGACCTTGGCGTTGAACCGCTCGTGCTCGGGGTCCATGTCCTCGATCTCGGACAGCAGCCACTTGACGACGTGGTGCTCTTCGAGCGCTTCGAGGGTCTGGTCGTCGGCGTCCCGAATCGTCGCTCGCACCCACGGGTAGAGGATCTGCTCCTCGACCGCAGCGTGGGCCGAGAGGGCCGCGATCATGCGGTTCGCAAGATCACGTTTCTCGACGTACGCGTGGTCGCCGGCCTCCTCGAATGCGCGGAACAGCTGCTCCACTTCGTGATGGTCAGCCTTCAGCACGGCGATGACATCACGACGGGCCGGACGCTTCGAAGCTGTCGTGCGAGCGCGTGCACCCGCCTCCTTCGAAGCCGCCTTCGTGGCCTTGGTCGCCTGCTTGACAACCTTCTTGTCGGACTTCTTCACGGTCTTCTTGGCAGTGGTTTTGGTAGGCATGCACCTCGCATACCCGACGCGTGCGGGATCTATGCGCGCGGAGTTCAAAAACGGCGGGCAGTCACTGACCGACCGCAACCGGCTTGAGTTCCGGCTCCGAATGCTCGACCTTCTGCTCGTCTTGCGGCTCCGGTTCGCCGGCACGAACCGACTCGAGTTGGGCGGCGATCGCGGCTCCGTACAACAGCGCAATCGACGAGAGCAACGACCACAGCAGCAGTGCGACGATGCCGGCGAGCGGTCCGTAGGTCGTACCGAACGAGGAACTCGCGGCGAAGAAGCCACCGAGCACGAGGGTGGCGGCGGTCCACAACACCACGGACACGGTCGCCCCGAACGTGAGCCACGACCACCCGGGTTGATGGCGACGCGGCGCCCACCGGAACAGCAGCGCGATCGCGGCCGCCATGAGCACCAACGCAAGGGGCCAGCGACCGAAGTCCCAGATGGTGGACACGACGCCGTCGCCGATGGATCGACCCGCACGATTTCCGAATACGAGTACCACGCTGGCGCCGGCCGCGAGCACACCCGCCGTCACGGCCAAGCCAAGCGCGCGCCGGTACTTTTCGAGCGTCGGGCGGTCTTCCTCCACTCCATAGATTCGATTCAGCGCTCGTTCGATCTGGCCCATCAACGTGGCGCCGGTCACGAGCGCGCCGACCAGGCCGAAGGTCAGACCGAGGTACTGGTGCGATGCACCCGCCTGTTGAGCTTGCTGCACGGCGTCGGTCAACATCTGGCCGGCCGGACCGGGAACTGCGGCTTTCAGTGACCGAATCAGGACGCCGCGCGCCCCGCCGGTGCCGAAGGCGCTCGCCAATCCGACGAGCGAGATGATCGCTTGAACCAGCACCAGCGAGATGGCGTACGCCAAGGAACGCGCGTGGCTGAACCCGTCGGCGAAACGGAGCCGCTGCCACGAATCGACGACGAGTCCACGCAAGCCGATCTGTTGAAGCGTGCGCCGAGCGTCGTCACCGGTCAGCTCCCACGTCTCCGGCACCGGGGTGGCGGTACTCATGCCACGGGTGCGTGCGGGACGGCGATCTCAACCGCGGCCGGATGGACCTTGATCTTTAACTCACGGGTCGGCGGCCGATCGCCACCGTCGAGCTGATAGCGCGTCTTCTGATCGAGCTTGACCTCGATCTTGCGTGCGACAGTCATACGAATCAGCGGGGACTTCTCGGCGCGACCGAAGGCGGCGCGTGCCAAGGCGCGTGTCCATTGTCCGACGCCTTCGGCGGTGACGATCCCGACGTCGAGTCGCCCGTCGTCCGGGCGCGCGTCGTCGAACAACTGGACGTCACCGAACACGGATCCGACGTTGCCGACCAGCAGGCAGCCGAGTTTCCCCGTGAACCAGTCGTGCCCGTCGACCCGGACGCGACCGGAGATCGCATTGACACGGAGGTTCTTCGCTCCCGTCCAGACGTAGGCGGCACGACCGAAGCGGTCCTTCAGACCTTTGTCGGCGTCGTGGATCATGAGCGCGTCGAATCCGCATCCGGCCATGACTGCGAATCGCTCGCCATTGATGGAGCCGACGTCGAGGGTGCGGCGAGAGCCGTGCAACCCGATGTCCACCGCGGCGGCGAGGTCCTTCGGGATACCGAGATTGGTCGCCAGCAGATTCGCCGTTCCCGCAGGAACGATGGCGATCGTCACGCCGGGATGTTTCTTCAAGGCATCGATGCTGCGCTGCACCATGCCGTCTCCACCCCAAACGAAGATGAGTTCGGCGCCCGCCTCCACCGCGGCGGCGATGCGTTTCGGCGCTTGCTTGCTCTTCTGCACCTCGTGCCAGATCGGATCAGCGAATCCGAGGCGCTGCAGTTCCCGCCGGAGCTCGGGCAGGCCGCCTCCGAGCTGCTTACCGGCATGAGCCACCACGGCGATGCTGGTCATGATCGAGTCCTCTCCATGGGTTCGGGTCGGAGCATCGTGGCGATGCGCCCGGCGACGGCAAGGCAGAGCAGCCCGAGCAGGGCGCCGGCGAAGACGTCCGTGGGGTGGTGCATGCCTCGGTAGAGGCGGGAGAGTCCGACGGCGAACGGCGCGGCGAGCAACACGATCTGCAGCAGCGTCCGGCCCACGCTCGGCCGCATTCGACGACCGATGATGAAGAGCACGCCGATGTACAACGCAATGGAGGCAGCGGTGTGTCCGCTGGGGAAGCTCGACGTCGGTGGGGCCGTGTCGAGCTTCAAGACGGGAGGACGTTGTCGGTCCACGAGGAGCGTGGTGGTGAGGAAGACGGTGACTTCGACGGTGATCGCGGAAACGAGGAAGCCGACCGATCGCCAGTCCTTGCGGATGGAAAGCCAGATCACGACCACGAGCGCCACTGCGATCACCGTCAACGTCTCGGCCAGATGGGAACCGACTTGCGTCGCATCGTTGAGCGGCCCGCTCCGCTGATGCACGAACCACCGGTTCACCGACACGTCCCAACGGTTCACACCGTGGAGTGAGTGGATGATGAGCAGACCCAGTCCGACCATGACGGCGCTGAGCGCGACGTAACTCGCCAGGAAGAGCCCGACGATCGAGCGCGCCGGATGATCGTGCGCGCGCGTGGTGTCCGGGTGGCGTGATCCCTGCATCGACCCGCCATCGGCAACCGTCGGGTCCATGCGCGGGGAGAGGCTGTCGGGACTGGAAGTTTCACGACTCGTCAGGTTCATGGGGCGTGATCTACCCAGTGGACGGGTATGTCAACCCCGACCAAGATCGTCGACGTCGACGTCGCGGATCGCGCTGCGACGGAAAGGTGATGCTCGTGCTCGTCACGCTGGTGCTCGTTGGAACGGCGACGGCCGTGGGGTTCGGCGTCTGGGCGGCGCTGCGACGGTGGCCGCTGTTGGATCCCAGTGCGCCGAGCGGAGCGGTGAGTGCAGTCAAGGAGGAGGTGCGTGACGAACTCGGATTCGTCGCACGTCGTCTCGACCCTCAGGCCGCGACCGGATTGGGGCTGACGGTAGGCGTTGTCGTCGTCATCGTGGGCGGTGCCTTACTCGCCGGTCTCGCCTTCCTGGTCCGGTCGTGGTCGGTGCTCGAGCGGATCGACCGGGGTGCGGCCAACTGGGGATCGACGAACGCAACGCAGTTCTCGACGTGGGTTCTGCGATTCGTGACCCAGTTCGGCAGCACGCTCGTGGTTGTCGCGCTGGCGCTGCTCGTGGTCGCGATCAAGATCCGGTCGCCTCGGCGCGGGTCGATCATCGCCTTCCTTGTCGTGCTCATCGCCGGCCAGAACTTCATCGCGAACCTGCTGAAGGTCGTGGTGGACCGCGCCCGTCCCGGAGGTCACCACCTCGCCGGATTCTCGGGCGCTTCGTTCCCGAGTGGTCACGCCACTACCGCGTTCGCGGCCTTCGCCGGCTTCGCGCTCATCTTCGGGCGCGAGCGGCCCGCGCGCACCCAGGCCGTCTACATGGGCCTCGCCGCGGGAGCCGCGGCCGCCGTCGGAGCCACGAGAGTGCTGCTGGATGTTCATTGGCTCACCGACGTGATCGCCGGCGCCGCCCTCGGTCTTGCGTGGTTCGCAGTGAGTGCGATCGCGTTCGGCGGACGGCTCCTGAAGTTCGGAGCGCCGGTCGTCGCCGGACAGCGAGAGGCCGAGTCCGATCATGCGCTCGAGACGGGCGCGAACGCGGCGGCGGAGACGGGCGATCGCGCCGCGCCGGCGCCGCGTGACGCGTGACGGGTGACGCCTGACGCAGCAGCAGCGGTTTCGGGCGCTCGGACCCGGGGAACATTGGGAGTATGGCAATCCAAGCGCAATCCAGTCGCAGTTGCGAACGACGCGACGCGCTGACCTCCGGCGGCTCCTCTGCCCCTGCGGCGATCGTCGCAACGTGGGTCCAGGCGGCCGAACGTCAGTTGCTTGAGGCGCGCGAAGACCTGAAGGCAGCTCGGCGACGGGTCGTGCAGATGGAGGACGTGGTCACGTCGTGGGAAAGCTTTGCCGCCGCATTGACCCACGACCGTGACCCCGCCGCCGCCAACCCTCGCTGAGACCACGTGGCTTCGATCCTGGCGCGCCTCGACCGGTGGCAACAACGGCACGGACCCACAGCATTCGTCTTTGCCGTCGTCAAGAAGTTCGGAGAGGACCGCGGCGGAAGCCTCGCGGCGCTCCTGACCTACTACGGGTTTCTCTCCATCTTCCCGTTGCTCCTCGTGTTCGTCACCGCACTCCGAATCGTGCTGCGGGACAACGTCACGCTCCAGCACGATCTCCTCAACTCTGCACTGGCCGATTTCCCGATCGTCGGCACGCAACTGCGAAAAAACTTGCACGGATTGTCGAGCGAAGGCATCGGTCTGGCCATCGGCCTGGTGGTGCTGCTCTGGGGCTCGATGGGCGTCGCCCAGGCGGGCCAGCACGCCATGGCGGAGGTGTGGAACATCCCGCTGCGAGACCGTCCGGGCTTCCTCCCGAGGTTGGGCCGATCGGTGCTCTTCCTCATCATCATCGGAACCGGCGTCATCGGCGGTGCGGTGCTGACCTCGCTCGTCGCCGGCCGCTCGCTCGTACTCGAGATCTCGGTGATCGTGCTCGGCGTCATCGTCAACGGCGTGGTCTACCTGGGAACGTTCCGAGCATTGACTCCCGCTTCGGTGGCCACCCGTGATCTCAGGCTCGGCGCGGCGATCGGCGGCGCCGCGTGGACTGGGTTGCAGGCGCTCGGCGGCTACATGATCGCGCGCCAACTCCGGCACACGAGCGAGTTGTACGGGTTCTTCTCCATCGTCCTCGGTCTCATGGCGTGGCTGATGTTCGCAGCGCAGCTCAGCATCTACGCAGCCGAGATCAACGTCGTGCGCGCGCGGAAGCTCTGGCCGAGGAGCCTGCAACAACCGCCCCTCACCGGTGCGGACAAGCAAGCTTGGAGCGAGATGGCGACGGCCGCAGCACGCGGCGAGGACGAACACATCACCGTCGAGTTCGACGAGCCGGTCGCCGCGCCGCCGTCGTGACCTGCCACTCCGAGTGATCCGAGCGGCCGTGGGTGGCGGCCGTCACGATTGAACCGACCATCCCAGGGGTAAAACTCGTGCCAGTCCGGTCACGAGAAGGAGCCACCATGGCCGAGAAGATGGATGACTTGAAAGGTCGCGCCAAGGAAGCGGCGGGATCGCTGACCGACGACAAGGACCTCAAGCGTGAGGGGAAGGCCGACCAGGCCGCCGCCTCCGTGAAGGACACCGTCGGCAACGCAGTGGACTCGGTCAAGGACAAGGTCGAGGACCTCACCCACCGCGACCGCTGAGATGATCGCCGCCCTCAGGGTGGCGT
>JANYJV010000120.1 GCA_025361725.1 Acidimicrobiia bacterium
GACGGAATCGACCGGGCCCGTGTAGCGGTAGGTCTCGGTCACCGTGACCATCGACCGGTCGCCAGGATCGATCGGGTCGCCCGGTTCTGTTTCCATTCCCTGGTTCGTTCCCGGGTCCGGCTGGAAGAGCTCCCCGACCGACGAGATCTGCGAGTTCACCATCGCGCTCTGCACTTCGGGATCGGTCGGGACGAGCTGCGCGAGGTCGACGGTGTTCGGGCTCGACGCCTGATACTTGACCACCCACACCGCGTCAGGGAACCGCGGCTCCGCCGGCGCCGGGACAACGGCCGGCACGATCACCGGCCGGACTTGCTCACCCGTGGGGGTCGCCACAACGCCCGGCACCACCGCCGGGACGCTCGGCCGCGGAAAGAAGTTCCCCGACGTTGTGCCCCCATACTCGGTCAGCGTCCCCGTCGAGCCGGCCGACGAGCCACCCAAGTCGCACAGCCACGAATACCGCTGCACCCCGGGGTGCCCGTTGACGTGGATCCCGTAATGGTTCATCTGGCCGATAGGGGTCTTCGCGCTCCACGCACCGTTCGCATAGGAGGCGGCGAACCGAACGACCACGCCTGTGTGGCCGTCGGGGAATGTCGTGTTCGTATACGTGTGGTTCGTGCCGTACGGATTCGGATAGCCCGGACTCCCGGGCCAGAAGCCTGTGATCTGGGTGTCGGTGATGTCCTCGATCTCGACGTCGAACCCCTCACACTCCTTGTCGGTCCCGTTCGGGACGTCGAAGTTTGTCACATACCCCGAAATACTCGGTACCGAAGCCCGCGCCGGACGCACCGCGATCGCCACCAAGGCGCCACCCACGACGACCATGACCAGCATGATCCGGACAAGTCGATGCGGGAATGTGGGAGACACGGTCAGATCCATCGAGCTAGACCTCCAAAGACAACGGTCGCTGAGGATCCTGCACGAAGCGCCCAAGGCAGACAAGGCCAACACCATCAAAGTTCGGTTAAGCCTGCTCAAGTCGTGGACGCGAAGTTGAACCGAAGTCGGTCATGTCCGGGGTGTAGGTGCCGAAAATCCATCGCCACTGAGTCGCCACGGGTTTTGAGCTACTCGATGGGTCGATACGTTCAGCGTCGATGAACCTCGTCACGGCTTCCGTCACCTTCTCGCGGGCCGGATGCGATGGTTGCTCGCGACTGAGCAGGACATCCGTGAGTTGCGTCGAGCGAACGCGATTTTCAAGTCGGCATTGTTTCTTCGCGGCGGAGCTCGACCGCCCCTCTCGATGATCGTGGATTACATCGACGCCCATCGTGGCGAGTTCGGAGTCGAGCCCATCTACAGGGTGTTGCAGATGGCTCCGAGCACCTACTACGCGGCGAAGCGTGGGCCGTCACCGCGAGCGATCCGCGACGCGTTGATGATGCAGGTCTTGATCGTGCTCTGGGTCGCGAACCGGAAGGTCTACGGGGCGAACAAGCTCTGGAAAGCTGCGCGGCGTGCCGGGCATGACATCGGCCGGGATCAGGTCGCCCGCCTGATGCGTGAACTGTGTATCGAGGGCGTTTCTCGGCGTCGCAAGCAGGTGTTCACCACCCGCCAGGATCCCGACGCGACCCGCGCACCGGATCTGGTGAACCGCGACTTCACCGCGGATCGGCCCGATGCCCTCTGAGTCACCGACCTGACCTACGTGCCGACGCGATCGGGGATGGCGTATGTGTGTTTCATCGTCGATGCGTTCTCTCGCCGGATCGTCGGCTGGCGCGCCGCGTCGAACATGCGCACCGACATGGTCCTCGACGCGCTCGAGATGGCACGACGATCGCGTGGTGGTCGCCGGCTGATCGGACTCGTGACCCATTCCGATGCCGGGAGCCAGGGCGGATTCAAGGGGTCGTGGCAACGCTGGCTTGTTGGTGGGAGCGTAGGTGTTCGCCGAGGGCTTCGGCCGGGGTGCGCCAGCCGAGGATCTTGCGTGGTCGCGTGTTGAGCGCGACGGCGACGGCGACGGCCTCGAGCTCTTCGGCAGTCCAGCGCGAGAGGTCGGTGCCTTTGGGGAAGTACTGGCGCAAGAGCCCGTTGGTGTTCTCGTTGGTGCCGCGCTGCCACGGCGAATGCGGGTCCGCGAAGTAGACCGCGATGTCGGTCTCGACCGTGACCGCCGCGTGCGCCGAGAGTTCCTTGCCGCGATCCCACGTCACCGACCGACGGAGCTGCTCGGGCGATGTCGTCATCGCCGCAGCAAGCGCCTTCTTCATCGAGACCGCTCCGTACCGGCAAGCGGGGGACCGTTCTTCGTGCGAGGAATGATCCCGTAGCCGTCTTCGCGTGGAAGGTGGACGAGCATCGTGAACCGGGTCGTGCGTTCGACCAGCGTGCCGATCGCGGAGCGTTCCAGGCCGATGATGAGGTCGCCTTCCCAGTGGCCGGGAACCTTGCGGTCGGCGACTTCAGCGGGCCGTTCGCCGATCATCACCTCCGGTGTGACGTGCGCCCACGACTTCTGTCGTGCCCGGCCCCGCGGGACCCGCAGTGCCCGGCCGGTGCGCAGACACGCGACCAGCTCATGCTGCAGCGCACCGCGACTCTCGACGTAGAGGGCCTGGTAGATCGCTTCGTGGCTGATCCGCATGGATTCATCGTCAGGGAAGTCCGCCTTGAGGCGCTGGGCGATCTGCTCAGGACTTCAGCCCTGCACCCAACGGCGGTCTCCGCGATGCGGCTTGTTGCGACCCTTCCACGGCCCGGTTACTGGACCCTCGATCGGGGTCCCGTCCTCGGTCGTGATCCCCTTAGCGATCTCGCGCCAGAACTCCCGCTCCACCTCTCGACGATGAGACGGTGCGCCCGGCGACTTCATCGCCGACCTGCCCGTCAACTCTTTCATCCACCCCGCTGGCCGTCCCATCAACACCTCCACGATCGAAGTGTTGCGACCACCAGTTGAACTCGCCCAATACACGAGCCACGACTTCAAGGCGTTGCTCGGCGAACACGAGATGGTCCAGTCACTGTCGCGGCCACGCCAATGTTGGGACAACGCCGTCGCGGAGAGTTTCTTCGCGTCGTTGAAACTGGAATGTATCTACCGGCAGTCGTGGGCGACGCGCGCACAGGTGCGGCGCGCGATCTTCGACTACGTCGAGGTGTTCTACAACCGGCGTCGTCTGCATTCCGCGATCGGGTATTGCCCGCCCGCCGAACACGAAGCCAAACTGCAACACCACACGACCGCAGAAGTGGCCTAACCAAGGTGTCCGGCAAACCGGGTCAGGCCCAGAGGGATGGTCCCTGGCTCGGGTAGGCGAGCACTTCGGTGTCAGTGCCCGCACCGTCATGAGCACCTTCCGGGCTGCCCGGATCGCGACACGGCCGGTGGGAACCAATCAGTGGTCGGCAGGGTCGTGAGTGTGCTGCCCACTGGCACGAATCCCGGTACATCACACCGGTAGCGCCTTGGGTGGGGTCTCGAGCAAGTGGTGTCGCTCTTCACGCGCTGGCTACGCTTCTGATCCGAAGGGGAGTACTCCCTTGCTGGGTGGTCGACATGCTGGCGCGAAGAGCGCCCGGCCCCCAGGTCCGGTTTCACCGGGTGGAGGAGACCTTCGTCATCGTGCCATTTCGTCGTGGCCGGGACGAAGGCATACTTCCTTCTCCCGGCGGAAAGGAAGCCGGGTGAACCTCGCCATCGCGCTCGCCGTGTACCCAGTGATCTTTATCGGGGAGCTTCCCGACAAGACCATGATGGCCAGTCTGGTGATGGCCACTCGCGGCAAGCCGCTGTTCGTGTGGGTGGGAGCGGCAGCCGCGTTCTTGGTCCATGTCGTTATCGCAGTCACGGTCGGAGTCGCGCTCTTCCGGGTGTTACCTCCGCGCCTCCTCGATGGGCTCGTCGCCGCGATGTTCGTCGCGGGCGCGGTCTACGCCTTGCTGGAGGGCGCCAAGGATGAAGGGGAACTCATCGACCGGCAAGTCGCCTCACATACGGTCGTGACTACCGCGTTTGTCGTCATCTTCATTGCGGAGTGGGGTGACCTGACCCAGATCCTCACCGCCAACCTCGCCGCGCACTACCACACGGGACTTGCGGTTGGCGTCGGCGCCGTCCTCGCCTTGTGGTCGGTCGCTGGCATCGCCGTGATCGGTGGCCAAGGGCTCCTTCGATTCGTCAATATCTCCACGGTCCGCAAAGTCACGGCAGTACTGCTCTTTGTCCTGGCAGCCGTCGCAGCGTTCCGGGCACTGCGCTGACCTCGTTCAGCGCGCCGGCCCATCACCATGAACGAGTCGTGCGCCCGCCCACCAGCCACTCGCCGTGAACGGCGACACTCGTATGGACTACGGCCACCGCCAGGCGCTGGTCCGATGGGCAAGCCCGACAACCATCCCCGATGAGGGAGATCATGATCGCCGTCACATCGACTCAGGTGTGGTGGGACACTTCGGCGTGGGTGGAGTCTCGTGATGGGTCGTTGGGTTCGACGTGCACGGTGAGGTGATCGAGGTGAGCGATGCCGTGGAGGAGTTCGTGCTCGACGGCGTGCGCGACGGCGTGACCCTCAGTGATCGTGAGCCGTGGCGAAACTCCGATTGCTAGCTCGGCGTGGAGTCGATGGCCTTCCCATCGCACGCGCGTCTCACGAACACCTTCGACGCCTGACACGTGCGCGGCCTGGTGTTCGAGACGGTCGACGAGGGCAGGGTCGACGCCGTTCATCAAGCGGCGGAGTACCTCGAGCGCCGCTCTCCTGAGCACCGAGAGGATCGCGATGGAGATGAGGAGACCGGCGACGGGGTCGGCGGCCGGCCAGCCGGCCCACACGCCGAGCGCTCCGATCACTACCGCGAGAGAGGTGAAGCCATCGGTGCGAGCGTGATAGCCATCGGCGACGAGTGCTGCCGAGCCGATGGCGTTGCCTTCTCGGATGCGGTAGAGCGCGACGAGTTCGTTGCCGATGAAGCCGATGACGCCAGCGGCTGCGACCCATCCGAGGTAGTTGATGCCTTGGGGTGTGACGAGGCGCCGGATTGCCTCGACGGCGGCGACGATGGCCGAGAGGGTGATCATCGCTATCACGAAGAGGCCGGCGAGGTCTTCGGCGCGCCCGTATCCGTAGGTGTAGCGACGGGTAGGCGCGCGCCGGGCGAGACGAAACGCGATGAAGAGCGGGATCGCGGTCAACGCGTCGCTGAAGTTGTGGATCGTGTCCGCGAGGAGGGCGACCGAACCGGAAACGAGGATCACCGCGAGTTGCAGGACCGACGTGACCAACAATGCGAAGAAGGAGATTTTGACTGCGCGGATGCCGCGTCGAGACGACTCGAGCGCCGTGTCGATCGAGTCGGCTGCGTCGTGGCTGTGTGGGGCGAAGATCTCGGCCACCATGCCCCTGATGCCACGCCGATGCTCGTGCGGATGGTCATGGGGATGCGTATCGTGATGCTGATGGCCCTCTTCATGGTCGTGCCGAGCGTTCGGCGTGTCCGAACTCATCCGTGGTCGCGTTCGAGATGTTCCACGGTGGCACGCAGCAAGACTCGGACGTGTTCGTCGGCCAGCGAGTAGAACACCCAGCGCCCCTGGCGCCGCGTTTCGACGATGCCTTGAGCCCGGAGGCGTCCCAGCGCGTGTGACACCGCCGACTCGCTGATTCCGGCCTCTCGCGCGAGGTCAGTCACGCAGAGCTCATCGTGGGCTTGGAGGTCCATGAGGAGCCGCAAGCGGCTCGGATCCGACATCACTCCGAACAACTCGGCCATCACCGCGAGATGCTCACCGCGGGTCGTTGTCCGGGGATGGCGGTGCTGGGCGACGCGCGTGGTGGCCACGGGACAAAGACTACACCTGAGCAGTCGTGCAGATATGGCTGGCGATCGTTCGCGATTCCGCACGAGCTCTACGAGTACGATGCTGGCACGGGACAACTTCATCCGCGAGCACGCCCTCGGGGCACAACTCGCTCACGCATCCGCGGCGGCACCCCCCGACTGAACCCGTGCAGCGGGTCGCGCCGACACACGTTTCCCCGCCGAGGGTTCCATGAGCTCCGCCAAGATCGTGGAGCGATCGGGTAGGCGATCGGACACACGATCCGTGGATCCACCAGGGACGCCACAGAAATACGGGGCACGAGTTTGGTGCCAGTGGAGCTGAGGGGACTCGAACCCCTGACCCCTTCCATGCCATGGAAGTGCTCTACCGCCTGAGCTACAGCCCCGTGAGGGAGTGACCAAAGTAGCAGCCACGCCGGTTCGGCCTGGGAACGCTCGGTGAATCAGGCAAACGCGCGCTGCGCCTGCCAACGTTGGACCATGGTTTCCGTCATCGGTTCCGGGCGACCGTGAGCTCGTCGCCTCAGCCGATTTCCGACGCAGCACGCATCGCTCACGAGCAGGCGACACTTCGAGGCTCGCCGACCTATCGCGATCCGGCCACTGGCTACGAGGTCATGACCGCGGTGGCACTCGAAGCGCGCGGTGAGTGTTGCGGCAGTGGGTGCCGACACTGCCCGTATCCCGACGCCCCGTATCCCGACGCGGAGTAGGTCAATCATGCGGGGAGCGTCGAGAGGCCACCGGTAGCCTCGCGGCGTGTCCACCGAAGAAGCACAGCAGGCAACCAACGACGTTCCCCGTCATCGGTACGACGCGCGCCTGGCCAACGAGATCGAAGCCCGGTGGCAAAACCGGTGGGAGGCCGATCACGCCTTCTGGGCGCCGAACCCGACGGGCCTGCTCTCGGAGGGCGCCGAAAAGGTCGTCGACCGCGAGCCGATGTTCGTCCTCGACATGTTCCCGTACCCGAGCGGCGCCGGCCTCCACGTTGGCCACCCGCTCGGTTACATCGGCACGGACGTCTTCGCTCGCTACCAGCGCATGAACGGCAAGAACGTCTTGCATGCGATGGGTTACGACGCGTTCGGGTTGCCTGCCGAGCAGTACGCCGTTCAGACCGGGCAACACCCGCGTGTGACCACCGAAGCCAACATCGCCACGATGCGCCGGCAACTGCGCGCGCTCGGACTGGGTCACGATTCGCGCCGGGGTCCTGCGACCACCGACGTCTCCTACTACCGCTGGACGCAGTGGATCTTCGTGCAGATCTTCAACAGCTGGTACGACGAGTCGTTGGACCGGGCCCGGCCGATCGCCGAGTTGATGCTGATCCTCGAATCCGATCCGGATGTCGGTTGGGACACGCTCGACGAACGAGCGCGCCGTGAACTGGTCGACTCCCACCGGCTCGCATTCCTCACCGAGGCACCGGTCAACTGGTGTCCCGCGCTCGGCACCGTTCTCGCCAATGAAGAAGTCACCGCCGACGGGAAGAGCGAGCGTGGCAACTTTCCGGTCTACCGGCGTCCCCTCAAGCAATGGAAGATGCGGATCACCGCGTACGCCGACCGTTTGCTGGACGACTTGGCGTTGCTCGACTGGTCCGACTCGATCAAGTTGATGCAACGCAACTGGATCGGGCGTAGCACGGGCGCGTCCGTCGACTTCGAGGTTGACGGTCGCGACGACGTCATCACCGTGTTCACCACTCGGCCCGACACGCTGTTCGGCGCCACGTACATGGTGCTCGCGCCCGAGCATCCACTCGTGGACGAACTCGTTCCGGCGGATTGGCCGGGCGCGGACATCGGCGAGGTGCTCAACGAGATCCCGGCTGCGTGGCGAGGGATCTTCGGGGGTGACGTCGGACCGGCGGCCGCGGTGCGCGCGTACCGAGAGTTCGCCGGGCAGAAGAGCGACCTCGAACGGCAGTCCGAAGGCAAACAGAAGACCGGTGTCTTCATCGGCGCGTTCGCCGTCAATCCGGTCAACGACGAACGCATCCCGATCTTCATCGCCGACTATGTGCTGATGGGTTACGGCACCGGTGCGATCATGGCCGTGCCCGCGCACGACCAACGCGACTTCGAGTTCGCGCGAGAGTTCGCACTCCCGATCAACTGCGTGATCGAACCGCCGACCGCATGGCTCTCCGATCGTGGATGCGGGCCCGAGGCTCCGGGCGGGGACTGGCCCGAGGCCTTCACCGGCGACGGTGCAGGCGTGAACTCCGCGAACGCCGACGTGGCGCTCGACGGCATGGGTGTCGCCGATGCGAAGTTTGCGATCACCGAATGGCTCGAGGACACCGGAACGGGCGAGGCCACGGTCAACTACAAACTGCGGGACTGGCTGTTCAGCCGCCAGCGCTACTGGGGCGAGCCCTTCCCGATCGTCTACGACGACCTCGACCTGCCGATTGCCGTGCCGGAGGAGCTCCTTCCCGTCGAGCTGCCCGAGATCATGGACTTCGAGCCCGAGATCTCCGAGGACAGCGACGCCAGTGTGCCGGCGCCGCCGCTCTCACGCGCCGAGGCGTGGACGACGGTGGAACTCGATCTCGGCGACGGCGTGAAGACCTACCGGCGCGAGCTCAACACGATGCCGCAGTGGGCGGGCTCGTGTTGGTACTACCTGCGCTACCTGGACCCGACGAACGAAGATCAGTTCGTCAGCCCGGAAGCGGAGCAGTATTGGATGGGCGCCGGTCCGGGTGGTGTCGACCTGTACGTCGGTGGCGTCGAGCACGCGGTGCTCCACCTCCTGTACGCACGGTTCTGGCACAAGGTGCTTTTCGACCTCGGCCACGTCTCCACGCCGGAGCCGTTCCAGCGGTTGTTCAACCAGGGGATGATCCAGGCGCCGGCGTACACCGACGATCGCGGCATGTACGTGGAAGCGAGTCAGGTGGAGGAACGCGACGGCGCGTTCTTCGTCGGCGACGAGCCCGTGAATCGCGAGTTCGGCAAGATCGGGAAGAGCCTGAAGAACATGGTCACGCCCGATGACATCTTCCGTGACTACGGCGCGGACACTTTGCGGTTGTACGAGATGTCGACCGGCCCGCTGGACGCGAGTAGGCCGTGGAGCGAACGGGACATCGTGGGCGTGTATCGATTCCTGCAGCGACTCTGGCGCAATGTGATCGACGAAGACAGTGGCGCAGTGGCCGTGACCGATGCGCCCGCAAACGACCAGACCCGGCGCTTGCTCCACCAGGCGATCGCCGGGGTCCGGAACGACATGCCCGCGATGAGTTTCAACACCGCCGTCGCGAAGCTCATCACGTTGAACAACCACGTGACCAAGCTCGCCTCGGATCACGGCGCGCCGCGTGAAGTGATCGAGCCGATGGTGTTGATGCTGGCGCCGCTAGCCCCGCACATCGCGGAAGAATTGTGGTCGCGCCTCGGTCATCCGGAGTCGCTCACCTACGAGAACTTCCCGGTTGCCGACCCCGCGTGGTTGACGGTCGACACCGTCGAGTACCCGGTGCAGGTCAACGGCAAGGTGCGCGGCAAGGTCGTGGTGGGGGCGGACGCGGACCAGACGACGGTTGAGGCGGCGGCACGGGCCGAGGTCTCCGGTCAGCTCGACGGCGCAACGGTACGGAAGGTCGTGTTCGTGCCCGGCCGCCTGATCAACTTCGTCGTCGGCTGAGGGTTGGGTGCCGCGCCCGCGCCTTCGGCGACTCACAGCTGAGGCGCGCTCCGGGTTCACCCACGTTTCGCCCGTCGACGTCGAGCGCGTGCGTTTCATCGTGGTCCCGGTGCTCACGCCGGGGATCGTGGCGATGACCGTCGGTCGGTTCGTCTTCCTCAGGCGCGGGCACGAGGACGACGTCGGGCTCCTCGCGCACGAGCTGGTCCACGTTGAACAGTGGCGCGAGCTCGGCGCACCCCGATTCCTGGTCCGCTATCTCGGTGCGTATGTCCGAGGCCGGGCCCGCGGCCTTGGCCATTGGGACGCCTACCGCGCCATCCCCTTCGAGGTCGAAGCCCGCACCCGGTCTGCCCACTGACCCGTCCTCTCCGCGCCCGATTTGGTACGGTGTCGGCGCTTCCCCGGCAACTTCCTCCGTTGGTCTCGTCGCGCCCGGAGGAAGTCATGGATTCCCACCAGCAAGTCCCGCCGCGCCCTATGCCGCGCGGGTTGCCGGCTTACGTGGCCGAGATTCGCGATCGGTTGACCGACCCGCGGGTGCGAGTCGGGGCCCTGCTGCTCGCCGCAGCGATTGCCGGATACTTCTGGTACCAGGTGGGCCAGGGGGAGACATCGAGTGCCCTCCCTGCCACTTCGTCGCTTTCGGCCTCGCCGCGCCGGCAGTCATTTCGCAGTACCACAACCACCAGACCTCCGTTTCTTGTTCACGTTGCCGGCGCGGTTGCGCATCCAGGACTCGTGCGCGTCTCGAGTGGAGCGCGGATCGCAGATGCGATCGCGGCCGCCGGCGGAGGGTTGCCCGACGCCGACCTCGACCGGTTGAATCTCGCCGCCAAGGTGGTCGACGGTCAGCGCATTCCCGTCGCCAAGATCGGCGCGCCCGGCGCTAGCGCACCCGTCGATGGCTCGGCGACGGGGACCGATCCGCCTGCGGCCGGGTCGACCGGTGCGACCTCGGCGAGCGGCCCCGTCGATCTCAACACCGCGACCGAGACGCAACTCGAAACGCTCCCGGGTATCGGCCCGAGTTTCGCAGCAGCGATCATTCGTGAACGTGAACGGCGCGGTGGGTTCACGAGCGTGGACCAACTCCGTGATGTACATGGGATCGGAGAGAAGCGGTTCGCCGAGCTCAAACCGCTGGTGTCGGTGTGAAGGCGTCGGTGTGAAGGTCCCGCTCGGGCTGATCATCGCGCTCGTGGCCGGGATCATGCTCGGCGACGCGCGCGGCGGAGGGTCGGCTTCGCTCGTTCTCGCCGGCGCGCTCGTCGGACTCGGCGTCGCCTTCGTCGGCCGTGGTCGGCGTGGGGCGGTCGCGTGTGCTGTCGTTGCGATGGTTGCCCTTGGTGCTGCGCTCGAACAACGCGCACTTCATGGACTGGCGAGTTCGCCGCTGACTGCGGACGTGGATCGCCACGCGAGCGGCGAGGCCGTGGTGACGCTGACCGAGGATCCCGACGGTCCGCGGTACCAGTCCAGCGCGATCGCGCGAGTCGAGAGCTTCAACGGTCGGGATGCCGGAGGTCGCTCAGTACTGGTCATTGCGTCGGGCGACAACCTCAGTGCGTTGAGCACGCTCGACGCCGGCGATCGCGTGAGAGCACGAGGCACGCTCGCGCCACTCTCGGGCTACGCCACCCGCAACCGGTGGCGTCACGCCGTCGCGCAGTTCCGAGTCTCCGACGTCGTCGCGGCCGCGGGTCCGACCGACCCGTGGTTCCAACTCGCGAACGTTGCCCGGCGCGCAGTGTTGCGCGGCACCACGGTGCTCCCCGCCACGCCGAGAGCGCTGTTGTCGGGCTTCTTGCTCGGTGATACGCGATCGATTCCCGACCCGTTGGTCCAAGACTTTCGAGACGCAGGGTTGAGCCACCTCCTGGCCGTGTCCGGCGCGAACGTCGCCTTCGCTCTCGCCGTGGTGGAGCCCGCGCTCCGCCGCCTACGACGCGGGTCGAGGTTCGCTGCCGGCGTCGGCGTGCTCGTGCTGTTCGGGACCATGACCCGATGGGAGCCGTCGGTCTTGCGCGCCGCGGTGATGGCCGGCCTCGTGATGCTCGCTCGCGCCGTCGGCCGACCCGCTGATGCAAAGCGGGTCCTCGTGCTCGCGATGACGGGCCTGCTGATCGCCGATCCCTTCTTGCTCCGATCCATCGGATTTCTGCTCTCGTGCGGCGCGTGCGCCGGCATCGTGACGGGCTCGAGTGCCATCGCCGCTCGACTGCGCGGGCCCCCGTGGTTCCGAGAGGCGCTCGGTGTGACGACTGCCGCGCAGATCGGGGTCGCCCCGGTCCTGCTCGCAACGTTCGGAACTCTCCCGCTGGTTGCGCTCCCGGCGAACCTGGTCGCGGCGCCGTTCGTCGGTCCGCTCACGGTCTGGGGTCTGGTGGCAGGACTCGTCGGCGGCGTGCTCGGGTCGCGTGTGGCGTTTTGGCTCCAGTTGCCCTCGCTCTCGATGCTGCGTGCCATCGAGTGGATCGCCCACACCTCGGCGAAGGTGCCGGTTGCCATCAATGGACCATGGGCCGCCGCGCTGGGCGTTGTCGCGGGGTTGATCGTGGTCGGCACCAGAATGTGGCGACGCCGCGCCGGTAGGATTGCGCACCGTGGGCGGCGTGTATCTCGTGAAGGGCAGCGATCCGCTGCTCCGTGATCGCGAAGTCGCGCAGCTTCTGGCCACCATCGTCGGTGACGACGACCGCACGCTCTGTGTCGAGGAGTACACGGTCCCGGGGAAACCGGCAAAGGACGACGACGACGCCCCGACGGAGGATGTCTCCGGCGCCGCACCGATCGTGAGCGCAATCGTGAACGCAGCGCAGAGCCCCCCGTTCATGACCGCAAAGCGCATCGTGGTGGTGCGGGACTACGAAGCACTTCCGGCCGATGCGTGCGGACCGATCGTCGCCGTGCTCGGCGATCTGCTTCCGACCACCGACCTCGTCTTCGTGGTCGGGGCCGGCGGCCGGGTGGTGAAGGCCCTCGCCGACGCGCTGAAGGACGCCAATGTCCGGGGCGCCAGCGCCGAGAAGATCGCCGACGTGCTCCAGCGCGAACTCGACCGCGCCGGACTCACGATGAAGGCCGACGCGGCGCGCACGGTCATGGAACACCTGGGCGACGATGCCGGCCGTCTCGCCGGACTTGTAGACCTGTGGGAGTCCACGTTCGGAGCGGGCCATCGGCTCGAACTCGAAGACATCACGCCGTATCTCAACGACGCCGGCGCGGTGCGCCCATACGTACTCAACAATCACATCGAGGAGGGGGACGTCGCCGGCGCGCTCAAGATTCTCGACCGGCTCCTGACCGTCTCGAGCCCGACTACGCCGAAGCCGATGCATCCACTCCAGGTTCTCGGGATCCTGGCCGGGCGCTACCGGAAGTTGGCTCGGCTGGACTCCGATGACGTCCAAACCGTCGACGATGCGCACAGGGTCTGGAAGAACAAGGGCTCGACGTTCCCGGCCAAGAAGGGCCTGGATGCGGCTCGCAGTCTCGGCTCCGAAGGATTCGTGCGGGCCTTCGACGCGCTGCACCAGGCGGACATCAACCTGAAGGGCGCGACGGGAATGCCCGAGAACGCCGTGATCGAGATTGCAGTGGCGCGTTTGGCGCAGTTACACCGCAGCACCGCCCGCCGCGGGGGCGGGCGGAGGGGTTAGCGGGAGGTTTAGTCCTGCTGGGCGCGGTTCGCGGCCTTCATCAGCCGTGAGGTCCGACGAGCCGCCGCGTTCTTGTGGAGCACGCCCTGGGTCGCGGCCTTGTCGAGCCGCTTCTGGGCCCGGGTCACGACCTCGGTCATGTCGTCCTCGACGCCCGAGATCGCAGCACGCGCCTTCTTGACTCGGGTCTTGAGCTCGGAACGCACCGCCACGTTGCGCACGCGGCGCTTCTCGTTCTGACGGTTGCGCTTCTTCTGACTCGCGATATTTGCCACGGTGGTGAGAACTCTCCCAAAAAAAGACGTTCGTGGAACCGGGGAACAGTAGCAGTCGATCGGTTTTCGACCTCGGTTCGAGCGCCGGACCGGAACCTCGCCCGACGGTTGGTTCGGGGCCTGGAGCACTGGGCAGGCGAGAATGCCTGCGTGTCCGACCTCTCGCGCTTGCGAAATCTTGCCATCGTCGCGCACGTCGACCACGGAAAGTCCACGTTGGCGGATCGGTTCCTCGAGCTCTCGGGAGCTGTCGACGCTAGGGATATGCGAGCCCAGTACCTGGACTCGATGGACATCGAGCGTGAGCGTGGGATCACCATCAAGGCCCAGAACGTGCGGATCAACTGGGCCGGTCACATCATCAACCTCATCGACACGCCCGGCCACGTCGACTTTGGATACGAGGTTTCCCGGTCGCTCGCGGCGTGCGAGGGGGTCGTCCTCGTCGTCGATGCCAGTCAGGGCATCGAGGCCCAGACGCTGGCCAACTGCTACCTCGCCATGGAGCACGACCTCGCGATCGTGGCCGCGGTCAACAAGATCGATCTCCCGGCGGCGGATCCGGACCGGGTCTGCGGGGAGATCGAACGCGTCCTGGGCGTCCCCGCCGACGAGATCTTGCGGATCTCGGCGAAGTCGGGGTTCGGGGTGAGCGAGCTGCTCGACGCGATTGTCGAGCGAATTCCGCCGCCGGTCGGCGACGCCGACGCCCCCCTGCAAGCGCTGATCTTCGACTCGATCTATGACCCGTACCGCGGCGTCATCTCATCGTTGCGCGTCTTCAACGGCACCCTCACGACCGGCGCGAAGTTGCGCTTCCTCCAAGCGGGGAACAACCACGACGCCGAGGAGATCGGGACCCGGCTCCCGGTACCAACTCCGGTGCCGTCGCTCGGGCCGGGCGAGGTCGGCTATCTCATCGCCGGCATCAAGGATGTCGGCCAGGCCCGGGTCGGTGAGACGGTGAGCTCCGCCGTGCGGCCGTCCGAACCGCTCGACGGTTACCTCGATCCGAAGCCGATGGTGTTCTGCGGGCTGTATCCCGTCGAAGGCGATTCGTACGCGGACCTGCGCGAGTCGTTGGAGAGGCTTCGGCTCAACGACTCGTCGTTCACCTACGAACCCGAGACGTCCGGCGCGCTCGGGTTCGGATTCCGGTGCGGATTCCTCGGGCTGTTGCACATGGAGATTGTGCGCGAGCGGCTCGAGCGCGAGTACGACCTCGATCTCGTCGCGACCGCGCCGAATGTGGAGTACCGCGCCATCGCGCTCGACGGCACGGTGTCCGTGGTGGACAACCCGTCGGCACTCCCCGCACCGAACGAAATCGCCGGCATCGAAGAGCCGTACGTTGCGATCACCATGCTCACACCGGCCGAGTACGTGGGCACGTTGATGGAACTCGCGCAGGGTCGGCGCGGTGATCTGAAGAAGATGGAGTACCTCTCCGAAGAACGACTCGAGATCGTGTACGAAGTGCCGCTCGCGGAGATCGTCATGGACTTCTTCGACCAGTTGAAGAGTCGCTCGAAGGGCTACGCGTCACTGGACTACGACCCGATCGGGTATCGCGAGTCCAAGCTGGTGAAGGTCGACATCATGTTGAACGGCGTGCCCGTCGACGCGTTCTCGTCCATTGCGCATCGCGATAAGGCTTACGACTACGGCAAGCGCATGACCGACAAGCTCAAGGAACTCATCCCCCGTCAGCTGTTCGACGTGCCGATCCAGGCCGCGATCGGTGGCCGGATCATCGCCCGCGAGACGGTGAAGGCGAAACGCAAGGACGTCATCGCGAAGTGTTATGGCGGCGACATCACGCGTAAGCGGAAGCTGCTCGAGAAGCAGAAGGCCGGGAAGAAGCGCATGAAGCAGATCGGCAGCGTCGAGGTCCCCCAAGAAGCCTTCGTCGCCGCCCTGAAGCTCGGCGACTAGATATCGGCTGACCTTCGGCGGGTCCGCAGGCTCCGGCTCGGGCCTGCCCCAGGAGATGCTTTGCGCGCGCAATACGCGCCAGAAACAGCGCGGTTTGCGCGCGCAAAGCGCGTCGAAAACAGCGCGATTCGCGCGTGAGAACGGGCGCCGACGATCAGTCTCTGGGGAGACCGAGGACGCGTTCGCCGAGGATGTTGCGCTGCACCTCGCTGGTGCCGCCGCCGATGGTGAGCGCGCGGGCGTAGAGGTAGCCGTAGGTCCACAGGCCGTC
>JANYJV010000135.1 GCA_025361725.1 Acidimicrobiia bacterium
CGGCACCAAGCAGACGGTCGCCTCGGAACGTCAAGTGTTCGTGACTCGCGGTCGCGCCGACGGCCGCATCCTCGCAATTGTTCCCGAAGTGAAGGGCACTCAGACTGTCGGCCTGACGTTGCTTCACCTCGAGCTCGCGGATCAGCTGACTCCCGACGTCGCGCGTGGCGTGCTGTCCGGATACCGCCATCGCTACACGGCCTTGCGCGGCGCGGTGACCGAGACCGAACCGGAGATCGACGACGCGCGCCTCGCCGAGATTCCGGTCGTGGACCTGCTGACGCTGCCGATCGCGTTGCTCGCCGATCGCTGGCGCTCGTAACGCCGTGGGCTCGTCGCCCGACCTCGGGGGTACGAACGTATTCGGGATCGGGACGGATCTCGTGGAGATCCCCCGGTTTCGACTCGCGTTGGAACGCCGACCGACGCTCGCCGCCAGGCTGTTCTCCGAAGCCGAGCGCGAATACGCCGGGCGCTTCAAAGAACCGGCACCGCGTCTCGCAGCGCGATTCTGCGCCAAGGAAGCGGTCATGAAGGCACTCGGTATCGGCCTCTGGAAATTTGCCTTGCGAGACGTCGAGGTGCACCGCCTCAGGTCCGGGCAGCCGGAGTTGGTTCTGCATGGACGCGCCGCCGAGATCGCGGCGGAGAAGGGTGTGACCGACTGGCGGCTCACGATCACTCATTCCGACTTCATGGCGCTGGCTATCGCCGTCGCATTGACGCCGCCGGCCGGGAGCGGCGAGATGAAGGCGGCCCGGTGATCCCGGTGCTCACTCCCGAAGAGATGCACGCGGCCGACGCACGGACGATTGCGGGCGGCACTCCCGAACCCGTGTTGATGCAGCGTGCCGGTCGAGCCGTGGCGTGGCGCGTGCGGCAGGTCCTCGGGGGAACCTACGGCCGGCGGGTCGTGGTGGTGTGCGGCAAGGGCAACAACGGTGGCGACGGACGGATCACGGCGGCGGCACTCGGCGAGTGGGGCATGCACATCGATGTCGTGGAGCTTGCCGACGTGACGCGTATCGACGCCCGACTCGAACGCTGCCTCGCGCACGCCGACGCAATCGTCGACGCGATGTACGGAACCGGATTCCGTGGCGTGCTCGATGGGACCGCCGCCGAGCTGGCGACGCGAATGACCGACGCGCGCGCAGTCGTCGTCTCCGTCGATATCCCGTCCGGCGTCGACGGGCTCACGGGCGAAGCGCGCGGTCCCGCGGTTTGCGCTGACCACACCGTCACCTTCGCCGCGCCGAAACCCGGTCTGTGGTTTCACCCGGGTCGCGCGCGGGCGGGGACAGTGACCGTCGCCGACATCGGCATCGATCTCGGAACCGACGGCGAGGGCACTGGTGTCGTCGAAGCCGCCGATGTGGCGAGTTGGATGCCGCCGCTCGACGCCACCACCCACAAGTGGCGGTCGGGCGTGCTGGTGATCGGTGGCAGTCACGGAATGACCGGCGCGCCGCTGCTCGTCGCGGGTGCGGCATTGCGCATGGGAGCAGGGATCGTGTGGGCCGCACTTCCCGGCCGCGCCGCCGTCGATGCGTCCGGGACCGAGGTGATCACTCGCGAGATTCCCGACGACGGCACCGGTGTGCTCACCGAGGTGGGCGCCGGCACCGTCGCCGAAGCCGCCGACCGGTTCGCCAGTGTGGTGCTCGGGCCGGGTCTGGGCCGCGCGGACACCACCGCCGCGGCGGTCCGGCAGCTGGTCGGTACCCTCGACCGACCGATGGTGATCGACGCCGACGCGCTGAGCGCGCTCGAAGCCAGTGTCGACCTCCTGCGCGCGCGGACCGCTCCGACCATCGTCACGCCGCACGACGGCGAGTTCGCGCGCCTGAGTGGCGGCCCGCCGGGCGCCGACCGGGTGGTGGCGGCCCGCACCCTCGCCTCGGCAACGAACGCCGTCGTCGTGCTCAAAGGCCCGACCACCGTGACCGCGCATCCTGATGGTCGAGTCCGCCTGAACCCGACCGGCGGTCCCGCGCTCGCCACCGCCGGTAGCGGCGATGTCCTCGGCGGGATCATTGCCGCGTTCTGTGCAAGTGGGATGAAACCGTTCGACGCAGCCGCCGCCGGGGCGTTCGTGCATGGTCTGGCCGGCGGGCCCGACGGGCATACTGGTTTGACGGCCGGCGATTTGCCCGTCCGGGCGGCCGCTGCGCTGCGCCAGATCCTCGATCACCCTGCCCCGGAGGCATAAATGCCCTCGTCCACGCCGTTGCAATCCATTATGAGTACCGATGTTGCGGTCCTCCGGCCGGACCAGACGCTGGCCGAGGCCGCCGATCTGTTGGCTGAACGCGGCATCGGCGCCGCGCCGGTGATCGACGATTCCGGAACGGTGGTCGGACTGCTCCGCGACGAGGATCTCCTCGCCACCGAAGCCCGCCTCCACGTTCCCACCACGATTGCGATCCTCGGCGTTGACTTCACGCTGCCGAGCCAGATCCGCCGCTACGACGACGAACTGCGCCAGGCCATCGCGGCGACCGTCGGCGGTGCGATGGAGTCTGGTTTTCCGACCCTTGCGCCTGACGCGTCGATCGAAGACGCGGCGACGCTGATGCACGAGTCCGACGTCACCCACGTGGTCATCCTCGATGGTGGGAAACCGGCCGGCATCGTGGCGCGCGGTGATTTGGTCCGCTTCCTCGCCCGGAGCTCGTGAGTACGTACCGACCCACCTGGGTCGAGATCGATCTCGGGGCGATCCGGCACAACGTTGAGGTGCTGATCAAACTCGTCGGCCCGGCTGCCGTCATGGCGATCGTGAAGGCGGATGCGTACGGCCACGGCGCGGTACCTGTCGCCAGTGCCGCACTCGAAGCCGGCGCGAGCGCACTCGGCGTCGCCCTGGTGGAAGAAGGCGTGCACCTGCGGGACGCGGGTATCGACGCACCGATCCTGGTTCTCTCCGAACCGTCACCGGATGCCGCCGCCGAGGTCGTCGCTCGGGGGCTCACACCGGTGGTGTACAGCGAAGCCGGCATCGACGCGCTGGCACAGGCGGTGACCGATGCGGGTCAGGCCCCGCTCGGCGTCCATTTGAAGGTGGATACCGGCATGCACCGAGTGGGCGCAGCTGCACAGGATGTGGCCACGCTTGCGCAGCGCGTCGAGCGCCACGGCGAGCTTCTCCTCGAAGGTGTGTGTACGCACTTCGCCGTCGCCGACGAACCCGAGCACGGTTACACCGAGCAGCAGCTCGAACGGTTTGCGACGGCCCGTCGGTCCTTGGCCGACGTCGGGGTGAACCCTGTCATGGTGCACGCGGCCAACTCGGCTGCGGCGATCGGGTTCCCTGCATCTCGATTCGACATGGTGCGGACCGGCATCGCGATCTACGGGGTGACACCCGGTCCCGGTATCGGCGCCGACCTCGGACTCCGGCCGGCGCTCGCGCTCCGTTCTCGCGTGTCGCACGTGAAGCGCCTCCACCGCGGTGACGCCGTGTCGTACGGACTCCGGTACGAACTCGGGCGTGACGCAACGATTGCGACGGTACCGATTGGGTATGCCGACGGCGTGCCCCGCAACCTCGGTGCCGCGGGTGCCGAAGCGCTCCTCCACGGCCGGCGATTCCCGATCGCAGGAACGGTGACTATGGATCAACTTCTCATCGACGTCGGTGACGAACCGGTTGCTGTCGGTGACGTCGTTACCTTCCTCGGACAAGACGGGAGCGGTTCCGTGACCGCCGAAGAGTGGGCCGAACACCTCGGAACCATCGGCTACGAGATCGTGTGTGGCATCGGCCCGCGAGTTCCGAGGGAGTACCGATCGTGAGCGGAGTACACGTGGCACGCGCCCGCAGTCGCTCAGCCAGCGGAGCGGGGCCTGTCCGGCCCGTCCCGCAGGGACAAGAGGACAAGAGGTGAGTGGGTGGAAGCGCGCTGCGCTCGCGGTCGGCGCCATCAGTGGTCTGGTCGGTGTCGGCTTCGCCGCCGAGCGAACGGTGGCGCGACGACTCCGTCGTCAAGAAGATCCGGACGTCGGTACGCCGATCGTCGCTGAGTACGACCGCTCGTACCGGTTGCCGTCCCACGACGGCGGCGAAATCTTCGTGGTCGAGAAGGGCGAGGGTCCGGTCATCGTGCTGTCGCACGGTGTCACCCTCTCGGTCCGGACTTGGGCAAAACAGTTGACCGGACTGAGCGCAGCCGGCTTTCGGGTGGTTGCCTTCGATCATCGCGGACACGGGGAGTCGACCGTCGGCGACAGCGGCCACACCATCGAGAACCTCGGAACCGATGTCCGCACGGTTCTCGAAGGTTTGGACCTTCGAGACGTCGTACTGGTCGGTCACTCGATGGGTGGTGTAGCGGTCCAATCGTTCTGTCTGAACCACGCTGATGTTGCGCGTGAGCGTGTGGCGGGGATCGTGTTGCTGTCCTCGCTCACTCGCAGCTTCCTGGCCGGCGTGCCCGCGCTGGCCGCAGCCACCACGTGGACGGCCGACCACCTTCCCGACGGGGCCGGAATGCTCCGGGCGCGGGATCTGGGGTTGGCGGTGTCTCGTCTCGGATTCGGACGCAACCCGGTCGCGAGTCAGGTCGAGGCGACTCGCCAGATGATTCTGGACACGAAGACCGGAACGCGCCGTGACGCCGTCGCCGCGCTCGCCGGCCTGGACCTGTCCGACCAGATCGGAGCGATCGATCGCCCAACCTTGATCATTTGTGGCACCGCGGACCTGGTGACGCCGCTCGCGGAATCTCGCCGTATGGCTCGGCGCATTCCCAACGCCCAGCTCGAAGTCGTTGACGGCGGCGGTCACATGCTGATGTTCGAACGGTCAACGCTCGTGGACGGTTTGATCGCAGATTTCGCTCGGTCGGTGCAGGAATCGGTGGCGGACGCGGCTCGCCGGACCGACCAAGTCCATGGGCGCTCGGGGCCTGAATTTCGGTAGCCTCCGGCGTGCCCTCCGACCACCACGAGCGGGATTTTCCGTCGTTTGCCGCGCTCCGCGCCGAGGCGCTGGCGTGCACCCGCTGTCCGCTCGCTGCGTGTCGGACGCAGGTGGTCTTCGGTGCCGGTGACGAGCACGCCGACCTGATGTTCGTTGGCGAAGGCCCGGGCGCGGACGAGGACCGCACTGGCGAACCGTTCGTCGGCCGGGCCGGAAAGTTGCTCACGTCGCTCATCGAGGACATCGGGTTGACGCGATCTGACGTCTACATAGCGAACGTCGTGAAATGCCGGCCGCCCGGAAACCGTGATCCGCATCCGATCGAAATCGATTCGTGCCGCCCGTACCTCGAGGCCCAGATCGGATTCATCCAACCGAAAGTCCTGGTCACGCTCGGCAACTTCGCGACGAAGCTCTTGCTCGACACGAAGGTCGGGATCACGAAATTGCGCGGTCAGTCCCACCCGTTTCGCGACGGCGCGGTCGTGATCCCCGTGCTCCATCCGTCAGCGGTGCTTCGCAACGGTGGCGCGGCGCTCGCGCAGGCACGAGCGGACTTCGTCGCGATCCGTCGTGCCCTTGCGAACGTGTCGTGAACGACGGACCGCGATGATCACGAGACTGGTGTCGACGAGTGCGGCGATGACCCACGAGATCGGAAAGACACTTGCTCACGAACTCGAATCGGGAGACGTGATCGTGCTCTCGGGGGACCTTGGGAGCGGCAAGACCGTGTTCGCCCAAGGTGTGGCCGCCGGTCTTGGTGTGACAGAGCGGGTGGTGAGCCCGACCTTCGCGATCGCGCGTGAATATGCGGGCCGGCTGCCACTTCATCATCTCGACGTCTACCGGCTCGATCATGTGCAAGAAGCGATCGACCTCGGGCTCGACGAACTCTTCGACGACGCGGTCACGCTCATTGAATGGGGCGACGGTATTCGCGATCTACTGCCCGTTGATCGGCTCGAAGTGGAGTTGGCATTGACGCCGGACGATTCCGCGTCCGAGGACACGCGCCACCTCACGATCACCCCGTTCGGCGAGGAGTGGTCCGCGCGTGCACCGGGCTTGGCCGTTGGGTTGCGAGCGGTCGAAGGCGTTCAGTATGGGGACTCCGCATGACGCTCCTCGCAATCGATACGGCAACGAGCCAGGTGAGCGTGGCGTTCGGACGCAACGGTCGCGTGCTCGGCGAAGTGCGCATCGACGGCGGTCGTCGGCACGCCGAGCAGCTGGCGCCGGCGATCGCGTACCTGGCGACGGAACTCGGAATCGAGTTGAGCGCGCTCGCGGCCGTCGCCGTCGGGACTGGTCCCGGTCTCTATACCGGCTTGCGCGTCGGGGTGACGACGGCCCGGACCATGGCTCAGAGCCTGGCGCTCCCGATCGTGGGGATCCCGAGCCTCGACCTGGTGGCGTACCCGTGGCGAACGACGCACCGTCGAGTGGTGGCGGTGCTCGACGCGCGCCGCCGTGAAGTGTTCTCGGCCCAGTATTGGCCAGTCCCGGGCGGCCTGCAACGTGACGGTGAGTACACGGTCGGGCCACCGAGTGCGATCGCCGCCGACCTCCTGGCGCGCGGTGACGACGTGTTGCTCGTGGGCGACGGGGCGCTGGTCTACGCCGACAGCTTTTCGGGACTCGATCGGGTCGAGATCGTCGGCCCGTCGGCGGCGGCCCCGAGCGCGACGGCGTTGGTCGAACTCGCGTGCGCGCGGCTCGAACGCGAGGAGTTCACCACCCCGGACCGCGTGGTGCCGCTCTATCTCCGCCAGAGCGACGCGCAGATTGCGTGGACTGCGCCATGACGGGCGCCGAGGGTTCGCCGGCCGGTCGCAGCGGGAGCTCGGTCGGCTCGGCCGCGAACGGCTCGGTGACGTCGGCTGTGGTGAGCATCGTGCCCATGCAGCGTCGGCATGTGCGCGCGGTAATGGCGATCGAGCAGCGCGTGTATCCGACGCCGTGGACGTCGACGCTGTTCATGTCCGAACTCGCGCTTCCGGCGTCACGGGTCTACCTGGTCGCGAGGGTTGGCCGCGCTGTGGTCGGCTACGCCGGGATCATGCTGGCGCCCGACGAAGCGCACGTCACTACGATCGCGGTCGATCCGGAGTGGCACCGTCAGCACGTGGCGACGCGGCTGCTGCTTGCGCTTGCGCGTGAAGCGATCACTCGGAATTACACTGCGCTCACGCTCGAAGTGCGTCTGAGTTCGCTCGGTGCTCAGGCGTTGTATCGGCGATTCGGTTTGACGCCAGAAGGCGCGCGCAGGGCCTACTACTCGTCCCCGATCGAGGACGCGATCGTGATGTGGGTGCGGGGCATCGACACGCCGGAGTATGCAGAGTTGCTCGCAGGTTTGGAACGGCGGGCCGGACTCCCCGGTCCGAGTGGACCGAGGGTCGGGAACAGAGCGTGATCATCCTCGGCATCGAGACGAGTTGTGACGAAACCGCGGCCGCAGTGGTGGTTGACGGCATCGAGATCCGTTCGAGTGTGGTCTCGAGCCAGGTGGATCTCCACGCCCGGTACGGCGGTGTCGTTCCGGAGATCGCGAGTCGCGCCCACCTGGAGTTGGTCAACGGCGTGATCGGGGACGCGCTCGTCGAGGCGGGGATCGAGTTCGGTGACGTGGAGGTGGTGGCAGCGACGCGGGGTCCCGGTCTCGCCGGTGCGCTGCTCGTCGGGGTCAGCGCGGCCAAGTCGATCGCGCTCACACGCGGCATTCCGTACGTGGGGGTGAATCATCTCGAAGGGCATCTGCACGCGGCGTGGTTGCAGGACCCGAGCGTCGAGCTGCCACTCGCGGTGCTCTTGGTCTCGGGTGGTCACACGATGCTCGTCGGTGTGCACGGCGATGCGGACTACGAACTGCTGGGCGAGACCGTCGACGACGCCGCGGGGGAGGCGTTCGACAAGGTCGCCCGGCTGCTCGGGCTCGGATATCCCGGCGGCCCCGTCATCGACCAGTTGGCGCGCTCCGGTGACCCGCAGGCGATTCGGTTCCCGCGTCCGATGCAGGGCGATGGGCTCGACTTCTCGTTCTCCGGTCTCAAGACCGCGGTCCTCCATCACGTCCGTCGTCACCCCGAGCCGGACGACGCCGAGGTCGCCGACATCGCCGCCTCGTTTCAAGCCGCGGTGGTCGACGTGTTGTCGTCGAAGTTGGACGCGGCGGCTGACCAGATCGGCGCTCGCACCCTCGTGGTCGGCGGGGGCGTGGCTGCGAACTCCGGGTTGCGCATCGAAGTAGCCGCCATGGCCGGGGAGACCGGCCGGGTCGCCCTGATCCCACCGCCGGAACTCTGCACCGACAACGCCGCCATGATCGCCGCCACCGCCTGGTGGCGGTTCCGGACCGATGGCGCCACCTCCCTCGCCGATGGCGCCTTCCCCAACCTGAAACTCCCAACTCGGGTTTGACAACTGCTTGAACCGCAGGTGAGCAGATATACAGTACGAGAGCCGTAGCTTGCGGAGGCGTACAGCTCGGGAGCATCCCAGTGGGCACGCGCTGTTCAACCGCCGAGCGGACGAGCAGAAGTGATGGGTCTGGACTTGGCAGTCACCGGGGCTGAGTGCTACTTTTCCTTAGCAGTCCCATACCCCGAGTGCTAACAGTCGGTCCGTCTCCGACGACCGCTGCTGCACGACGGGACCCCCGCATGTCGACACACCGCCGGCCCCCTGAGGGTCGGTCGAGGAGGCCACCGATGAAGCTCGTACCGCTCGAGGATCGCATCGTCGTTCGTACCGCCGAAGCCGAAGAGACCACGGTCAGCGGCCTGGTGATCCCGGACACCGCGAAAGAGAAGCCCCAGCAGGGCGAGGTTCTCGCCGTGGGCCCGGGCCGTCGGTCCGAGCAGTCCGGCGACATCATCCCGCTTGACATCGCAGCCGGCGACACCGTCGTCTACTCGAAGTACGGCGGCACCGAGATCACGATCGACGGTGAGGATCTGCTGATCCTCGCGGGCCGTGACATTCTCGCCAAGATCGAGAAGACCGCCGCGCCGGCAAAGAAGAAGAAGTAACCACCCTTCTCTGCACATCATGTTCTCGACGAAGCGGCACCTTCGGGTGCCGCTTCGTCGCGTCCGGCGGTCGATATTCGACGCGAGCATGAACTCGGCCGGGCCGCCTGGCGGAATGGGTCGTTCTACCCGTACGCTGCGAGCGGAGTGACGGCCGGTCGGACGATCGGGCGCAGGGCTGGGTGGAGGGAAAGACCGTGGGCTTGTTGAAGTCCCGGAAGGACGCGAACGATGAACCGCGGCGTGGCGCCGACGCTTCGCGTCCCGCGCCCCGTGGCGACGGAGTGGACGACAACGAGTTGGCCGACACCGATGGTGTGGGAGCTCAGGTCTCCCAATCGATCGAAGTGCTGCAGGCCCAGGTCGCGGCCAGGAACGCACGGCTCAACGAAGCGAAGGCGATGTCGGCGGGGGCGCCGAACACCGACGGTTCCCCTCGTGTCCCGCCGCAGGGTCTCACCGGCGAGCAGGCTCGAATGCTCGGCGAGATCTTGGTGGCGCACAACGTGTTGTCCGCCGACCATCTGGTGGCGGCGCTCGACGCGCATCGTTCGGCGGGACAGCGGCTCGGCGAGTTCCTCGTCGCGAAGCGCGTGCTCACCGAGCGCGATTTGGCCGGGCTGCTGGCGGAGCAAGCCGGGCTTGAAGTCGTGGATCTGCGCCATCACTTCCCGGATCCCACGGCGGTCGTGGCGCTGCCCGAGTCTCACGCGCGCGCCTGGGGCGCCTTGGTGTTGCGCCGCACCGGTTCCGGGTTCGATGTCGTCGTCAGCGACCCGAGCGATCCGTCGATCGCGGACCGGCTGCGCGAGATCTTGCGGCAGCCTGCCCAGCTGTACGTCGGTGGGGTGGGAGAGATCCAGCGGGCGATCGATGTGGCGTACCGGACCACCGCGAACGTGGATGAGCACGTGCGCGTCTTCCAAGCTCGGGAAGAACAGCTGCGGGCCGGACGCGCCGATCAGGGTGGCAGCGCCCGGGTCGACGAGAAGGCGCCGATCGTCCAGGTCGTGAACCTCCTGCTCTCGCAGGCGGTGAGTGAGCGCGCGTCGGACGTCCACATCGAACCGATGCCCGATCGCGTTCGGGTCCGCAACCGCGTCGACGGCGCGCTCCACGAATCGTTGACCTTGCCTCCCGGCATGGGCCCAGCGCTCATCAGCCGGATCAAGGTCATGGCCAACATGAACATCGTCGAGCGTCGGCGCGCGCAGGACGGTCAGATCGAGATGGAAGTGGACGGTGTCCCGCTCGACGTCCGGGTGTCGACCACGTCGACGGTCAACGGCGAGAAGTGCGTCATGCGGATCCTGGACAAGCGGCGCGCGTTGTTCGGATTGCGTGACCTCGGCATGCCGGCGGAAACCCTCACCGTGTTCGAGGGCATGACCCGTTCGCCGTACGGCATGGTGCTCTGCGCCGGACCGACGGGATCGGGCAAGACCACCACGCTCTACGCCACGCTCACCCAGATCAACCGCGAAGAGATCAACGTGATGACGGTGGAAGATCCCGTCGAGTACGTGTTCCCGACCGTCAACCAGATCCAGATCAACGAGCAGGCGGGTATCACCTTCGCCGGCGGGTTGCGTTCCATCCTGCGTCAGGATCCCGACGCGATCCTCGTCGGCGAGATCCGAGACGTCGAGACGGCCCGTATCGCGGTGCAGTCCGCACTCACCGGTCACCTCGTGCTCTCGTCGCTTCACGCGACCGACTCGGTTGCGGCGCTGCACCGATTCCTGGACATGGGAATCGAGTCCTTCCTCATTTCGTCGTCAGTGCTTGGCGTGGTGGGTCAACGCCTGGTGCGGCGCTTGTGTCCGGAGTGCAAGGTCGCCTACGCCCCGAGGCCCGACGAACTCGCGATGTGGGAGAAGGCCGGGTTCGCGCCGAAGTCGGAGTTCTTCCAGGGTGAGGGCTGCGTGTTCTGTTCTGAGACCGGATACCAAGGCCGCATCGGCGTGTACGAGCTGTTGCGCGTGAGTGACGCGATGAAGCAGCTGGTCGTGAACCAGCCCACTTATCAGGAACTGCGTGACCTCGCGGTTTCCGAAGGAATGGTCCCGCTCCAGACGGAGGCGCTCAAGCTGGTCGAACAGGACGTGACCACGCTCGCCGAAGTTCTCCGCACGCTCTACGTGGTCTGAGGGGCGGTTCAGCAGATGCCGGGCTTCAAATACGTGGCGGTCGCGTCCGACGGCAGCAAGGTGCGCGCCAAGGCGGATGCGGTCAACGTCGATTCCCTGCGGAACGAGCTGCTGGCTCGGCAGCTCGATGTCAAGCGCATCCGCAAACAGCGCAAGTTCACCGAGATCGAGATCACGCGGCGCAAAGTGCCGCGGACCGACCTCATGCACTTCTCGCGCCAGGTCGCCGCGTTCGTGCGCGCTGGGATTCCGCTGGTGGAGGCGCTCGAGATCGTGCGCGAGTCGGCATCGAACGACCGACTCAAAGAAATCCTGACCGAGACGATCGAACTCATCCAGGTGGGTGTCCCGTTCTCGGACGCGCTCGATCGTCACCGGGACGTGTTCCCGTCGTATTACATCGGCATCCTGCGCTCCGCCGAGATCACCGGTCGTCTGGACTCGGTGCTGGATCAGCTGTCGAAATACATCGAACGGGACGCCGAAGCCCGTCAGAAGGTTCGCTCGGCGCTGACCTACCCGCTCGTGATCTTCGTGATGGCGATCGTCACTGTGGTGATCCTGGTGGGGTACGTCCTGCCGAAGTTCACCGAGTTCTTCAAGGAGTTCGACGCCCAGCTCCCGACGGTCACCAAGGTGTTGCTGGACGTCGCCAACTTCTTCGAGGCGTGGTGGTGGGCGCTCGCACTCGCCGTCGTTGTGGTGATCGTCGGGGTGGCGCAGATGAACCGCAGTGTCGCCGGCCGCCTCCGCCGTGATCGGCTTGTCTTGCGCCTGCCGGTCATCGGTGAGGTAGCGCGCTACACCGTGATCGAACGGTTCTGCCGGATCATCGCCGCCATGATGCAGGCCGGTGTCCCGCTCCCCGAAGCGATGCAGGCGGCGATCGAGGGCTCGAACAACGGTGTCTATGCGATCGCACTCGGTCACGTTCGGGAGGCGATGCTCGAGGGTGAGGGCATGGCGCGCCCGATCATGGCCACTGGATTGTTTCCACCGGCTGCAACGCAAATGATGCGGGTGGGTGAAGAGACCGGCACGCTGGACCAACAACTCAACTCGGCGGCTGACTTCTTCGCCAAGGAGTTGGACTACAAGCTCGCGCGGCTCACCGCACTCGCGGAACCGGCCGTGATCATCGTCATGGGTGTGATCGTGGGCTTCGTGGCCGTTGCGCTGGTCTCCGCCATGTACGGCATCTTTCAAGGCAACAGCAACCTCCGCGGCTGATCAGATCTCACGATTTCGGTTTTGGCGTCCTGAAGTGCTGTGGGAGCGCGCGTCAGGACGCCAAAACGGTCAGCCGGCGTTGCTCCATGTGGGGGGCTTCAGCTCGCGGGGATAGAGGCTGCGATCCACGGCGTCTTCGTAGGTCACCACGCCGGACTCGATGAGCGCGTTCATCGCCGCTTCCATGGTCTGCATGCCGTCACGCATGTGGGTGGCGACGATGTTGCGGAGTTGGTGGGTCTTGCCGTCCCGGATCAGGTTCCGAATCGGATTGGTGGCCACGATGACCTCGAACGCGGCGATCATTCCTCCCCCGACGCGGGGGATGAGCCGCTGGCTCACCACGCCGGCGAGCGACGCGGCGAGCTGCACGCGGATCTGGGACTGGCGGTCCGCCGGGAACACGTCGACGATGCGATCGAGCGCCGTCGCCGCGTCGTTGGTGTGCAACGTGGCGAACACGAGGTGACCGGTCTCCGCGATGGTGAGCGCGAACTGCATCGTCTCGGCATCTCGCATCTCGCCGACGAGCATGACGTCGGGGTCCTCACGCAACGCGCTGCGCAGCGCGCGCTCGAAGGAGTCCGTGTCAACGCCGACCTCCCGTTGGTTCACCGCGGAGCGCTGATGGAGGTGCACGTATTCGATCGGGTCCTCGATGGTGAGGATGTGACACTCACGGTTGCGGTTGATGAAGTCGATCACCGATGCCTGGGTGGTGGACTTCCCCGACCCGGTCGGGCCGGTGACCAGCAGCAAGCCCTGGGGGAGTCCGGCGAAGTACTCCATGATCGGCGGCAACCCGAGTTGCTCGAAGTTCGGGATCTCGAAAGGGATCGCCCGGAGCGCGAGCGCGACTGTGCCCTGCTGGCGGAAGACGTTCGCTCGGAACCGGATCTCCTCACGCCACGAGAACGAGAAGTCGATCTCCTTCTCGCGATGGAAGCGCTCGGCGAGTTGCGGATCGAGCAGACCGAGGACGAGTGTCGCGACCTCGTCCGCGGTGAGCGGCGGTTGGTCGATCGGCGTGAGCTTGCCGTCGATCCGCAGGAGCGGCGGTGCGCCGGCGGTGAGATGGAGGTCCGTCGCGTTGTGCAGCGCGAGGACGGTGAGGTACTGCTCGATGCCGGCGATGTCGACCGGAGCGGTGGTCATCGCGCCATTCTCGTCGCGTTGTCACTCCGTGTGCTCGCTCGCGCGGAGCGTGGTGAAATCGGTGGGTCAGGCGGACCAAGTCCGGCGTTTGGCCGCATCCGGCCTTCCCAACTCCACGGTTGCCCCGTTAGGTTCGCCCCGTTCCGTTCGGTGTTCACCGAATGGCTGGGAAGCGCCCCGGAGTTCTGGGGCCGAGGAACAAGGACCGATAGTCGTGTTGCAACATCTCCGCTCGCGTACCGCTGACAAGACGTTGCTCCAAAAGGGGTTCACCCTCGTGGAGCTCCTCGTCGTGATCGTGATCCTCGGCATCCTCGCCGCCGTCGTGGTGTTCGCCATCGGTGGAACCCAGGCCAAGGCGAAGGTCAGCGCTTGCGCGTCGGAGAAGGCCACGGCGGAGACCGCGTACGAGGCCTACAAGGCACAGAACGATGACGCCACGCCCGGCCAAGGCCCCCAAGGCATCGCCACGCTGGTCGCGGGTGGGTATCTGAGGCGCGCACCCACCTACGTCACGGGGTTCGACTCCAAGGGCCTTGCGCTCGGTTGCGCTAGTTGACTGACTCGACGGCGAGGGCCTTGGCCCACGCGTAGTCGGCCTTTCCGTTCGGGCCCCGCTTCACCTCGTCGATGATGACGACGTGGCGCGGGGCCTTGAACCGAGACAGGTGCTCGTGCACCGCCGCCACGATCTCGTCGGGCGTCGCAGTTTCTCCGGGCCGG
>JANYJV010000024.1 GCA_025361725.1 Acidimicrobiia bacterium
TCGGTGGAAGTCCCGCATCGACGCGAAGAGGATCGGCACTGCGGGACTCTCGCTCGGCGGTGCCACCATCTGGGGCCTCATCGGCAACTCATGCTGTCGCGACGCGCGCGTCAAGGCCGCGATCGTGATGGACGGCATCCAACTCGGGTTCAACGCGGGGACGCGCGTGGCCAACCGGATGCCACTGCTCATGTTCCACGCCGACCACGACTACGCGTTGCCCTATCCGAACGCGGTCACCGCGTACACGACTGCGGCCCCGCCCAAGTACTTCGTGACCATCACCGGCGCGTTCCATGCCGAGCCGTATGAGAACATCCCCAACGTCGCCGACGCCATGGTGATGCGCACGACCACGGCGTTCTGGCGCGCGTATCTGCTCGGCGATACCACCGCTCGTGGTCAGATCGTCGCCGACGCCACCGTCGCGGGGGTGAGCTCCGCAATCACGTCGACGACGTAGACACGGGCGGCCTGACCTACAAACCGCCGTCCAACTGGTCGAGACGTTCGGCGAACCGTTCCGGGTCGACGAGGTGGGGATAGTGACCCGCGTTCGGCCACACCTCCACGCGTGCATCCGCCACCAGGCCCAACAACCAGTGCACGTACTCCACGCCCGGGTCGGACCCGTGGATCGCGAGGTACGGGACGTTGATGCCGGACAACAGGTTCGCGGCCATGGCGTCGAGTTCCTCGACAGAGTTCTCGAAGATCGGTTGCCACACACCCAATACCACTTCGGGTTCCGGACTCGACAGCGCGTCGAGCCGCGCTCGCTCGTCCGGAGGCAACGGACCATCGAGCACCGTGAACACCGTCGTCATCGCGTCGCGAAACGATGCGTCATCCCCCTGCAACATCGGGATGAGCGGTTCGAGCGCTTCCTTGAACGATCCAAGCGCGAGCAGTTGATCGACGTTGACGATGCCGCGAGCCGGAAGGCCGAGCCCGCCGTACGCGCTGACCACCACGCCGCCCATCGAGTGGCCGACTACCAACGGGTCTTCGAGGTTCAGTGCGGCCACCACAACACCGACATCGTTCGCCATCGTGACCGGGTCATACGGAGCGTGGCGATCGGACTCGCCGTGGCCACGAGCATCGATCGCGACCACCCGCCACTTCGCTTCAAGTCCGGCCCGCACCGGATCCCACGCATGGTGCGATTCGGTGATGCCGTGCACGAGGACCAGGTCACGGCCGCTCCCGCCTTCCGAGTAGGCGATCTTCGCTCCGTCGGAGGCCGTCACGTGCTGCATGGGAGCGCACCCTACGAGCGACGCCGACCCGCCGCGCTCGATCCCGACCCGGACCTCTTACCGCGGCACCCTGTGCGCAGGCATACAACCCCCAAAAACCAGGAGCTGTCGCGGTCACCCTTTGAATCCGCCCACCGCATAGGCCGCCAATTCGCGTGTCGGTTCGGGTGCGCCTTTGGCGAAGTAGCTACCGCATCGCCATGGTGGCGCGGAGGAGGTCGATGATCTCGGGGGTGGACTTCTCCGGCGAGCCGGCGTCGAAGGGCGGCTGCGGGTCGTACTCGATGGCGAGTTGGATGATCTTGGCCATGTCGTCGCCGAAGATGCGCGCCACCAACGTGAGTCCCATGTCGACGCCCGCGGAGACGCCCGCCGCGGTGATGACCTTGCCCCGCTCCACTACCCGCGATCCAGTCGGGCACGCGCCGAGCCGACCGAGCTCCTCCATCGCGGCCCAATGACCGGTGGCATCCACACCGTCGAGCACGCCGGCCGTTGCGAGATAGAGCGAACCGGTGCACACGCTTGTGGTCCACATGGTGGTCGGGTGCACGGCTCGAATCCACTGCACCACGGGATCGTCGACCCCCTGCGGGCGGACCATGCCACCGGGGATCACGATGATCTCGGGGGCGGCAACCTCCGCGAAGCTCGTCGTCGCCACCATCGAGAGTCGGCCCGTATGGTCCAAGACCGGGCCCGCCTGTTCAGCGACGAACCCAACCTCGAGGCCGGGAACATCGGCGAAGGTCTGGAACGGCCCCACGATGTCCAGTGCGGTGAACCCGGGATAGAGCGCCAAGGAGATCTGCATACCAGCATGGTCTCGGATCGCATCGGCTGACCACAAGGACACGTTCCCCGCTATCGCGGCCACTCGACCTCCGCGTCAGCACATGTGGACGGGCCTTCGCCGGACCGGTCGTGCTACGCATGAGAGATGCGCTTTGGACTTGATATCGCCCAACAACGGATGCCGTGGCCCGAGAATGCGGACCGAGCCCGGTTCGCCGATCAGCTCGGCTTCGATGGCATCTGGGGGTTCGACCACTTCCAGCCCATGTATGGCGACGGGCCCGGCGAGTGCTTCGAGGCGATGACCACGCTCGCGGCGTGGAGCGGCATCACCGAGAACGTTCGCCTCGGGGTACTCGTGGCCGGCATGACCTACCGCCATCCATCGGTGTTCGCGGCAGAGGCTCTGACCATCGATCACGCGTCCGGCGGGCGATTGGAACTGAGCTACGGCGCGGCGTGGTTCGATCCTGAGCACCGCGCGCTCGGCATCCCGTTCCCCGCGTTAAAGGCCCGCGTCGACGCGTTCGAGGAAGCGGTGCAGATCGTGCGCGGCCTGCTCACCACCGACAACTTCACGTTCGAGGGCGAGCACTTCCAACTCAAGGACGCGACGCTCTTGCCGCGCGCGGTGCAGGCGCCACACCCGCCGATCTGGATCGGCGCGTCCGGCGAGCAACGGATGATGCCGATCGCGGCGCGCTACGCCGACGTGTGGCACTGCTTCGGATCACCGAAGGTCCTGAAGGAAAAGTCCGACCGCATCTCAGAACACGCCGCGGCTGCGGGACGCGATCCGAACACGATTCTGCGCGCCGCATCGCTCTCACTCGAGAACGACCTCGACACCATCATCCGTCACGTCGACACGTGGACCGAGGCCGGATTCGGTTACCTCGTCTGCGGCTGGCCCGCCGGCGGCCGCGAACAGGTCGAGACCTTCGCCAACCACTTCCTTCCGTAGACCGGCGCGGCGGTCAACGGTCGGCCGGCGACCTCAGCCCGGCACACCGCGTTCGATGAAGCGATGGATCTGATCGATTCGATGGCCGGGCCAGAAGGAGTGCATCGCCCAGGTCGCACCAAGGCGCTCAACGTGATCGACGTTGACGCGCGCATGGACAGCCAGCGCGACATCGAAATTCTCGAGCGTGCCACGAACCTCGGCGACCACATCGAGAAGTCGTTTGACGTCATCATCCGCAACGTCGAGGGGGAACACGCCGTCAAACCGCGCCGCACGCAAGGCGGTCCGAGCGCGGAAACCCTGACAGCCGATCCAAATCGGGATGCGACCACGGGCGGGCGTCGGCGTCATCGTCACGTCGATCGCAGTGATCCGACCTTCATGGTGCACCGGCTCCCCCGCCCACAGCCGCACGAGGAGGTCCGCGCCCTCGTCCAGGGTCTCAGCCCGACTCCGCGCGTCGGGGTCATCGCCGAAGGCCGAGAGTTCTCGACCGCCATCACCGCCCGCACCGAGACCGAGCGTGAGCCGGCCGCCGCTCAGCCGGTCCAAGGTCACCGACTCGCGTGCCAGCTTTCCGATCCGACGCCGCGGCAAGGGCGTCACCATCGTTCCAATCCTCAGGGACGATGTCCGAGACGCGATCGCGCTGAGCACCACCCACGGATCAGCGATGTCCCAAGAACCGGCCACCGGGCTGAGCACGTGGTCCCAGACGTAGAAACCGTCGAACCCAGCTGCCTCCGCGGCCTCGGCGAGTTCGACGGCCGCCCGAGGCTCAGCGAGCTCACCGAAGAGCGGCAGATTGATCGCATGCAGCACGGGACGAGGTTAGGTGCTGACTGCGATTCAGCGACTTCGAGACCTTCGCCGTGCACGCAAGCGTTGGGCGCTTTGCGCGCAAAGCCCCACCGCACGCGTGCGCTTGACCCGTCGGTTCACACCGGCCACCATGCCGGACTCACCAACCGGGCACGGAGCAGGACGTGGACGACAACTGGGGCTCGCCGACACCTTGGCCCGGGACGCCGACGGGAATGGTGACGCCGATCGCCGTCGGCCGGAAACTACGGCGTCCGATGCTGATACGCGCACTCGGATGGGTGCTGGTGGTGATGACGATTGCTGCGCTCGGCGGTGGCGGCCTCGCCATCATGCAGAGTCGACAGGCCGACAGCCGCACGCGCCGGCTCGTTCGACTCACGCACCAACTCGATCGTGACCAGCGGTCGTTGGCCGCGGCGATCGAGACAACCAACCATCATGCCGATGCGCCGATCGGGAAATCCGAACAGGTCGCCAATGCGTTGTCGAGGATCGACGAAGTGGCCCGCAACGTCTTCGTCGAGGCCAATCGGGTGGAAGACGAACTCGGCCGCGCCGTCGGCCTCGAAAACACCGTCGGTCCCGGCGCCGGCCGCTCCATCTACGACGGCACCGCGGCCGATGCCGTGCGCCGTCTCCAGTCCGTGCTCCAAGGTGCGCAAGTGACCCTCGCCGCGGCGGAGCAAGCCGCCACCGAACTCCGAGCGAGCGTGCGATGAGCGGCAGTTGGGACGACCCGCCGGCCGCGCCTCCCGGCCCCGAGTACCCGCGACCGCACGACGACCCGCTTCCCGCGCAGCACTCGGCGCTCGCCACCACTGAAGCCGGCCGTCGCACTCGACCGCCATGGAAGCTCGGGATCGCGCTGCGCTTCGCCGCACTGCTCGCTTCGGTCGCAATTCTCGCGTACGGCCTGAACACGCTGCACGAAAGTCGTACCCACGAGACGCGGGCGACACGATCGGCAGCACGCGCTGACCGAGACCTGACCCGCGCGCAGGAGCAGGAACGCATCGCTCGTTCAGACCTCACCGCCGCCCAGGCCGCGCTCGCGGACTTCACGCTGGCCGCCCAGGGCGCAGCCGACGCGAGCGCGCAACTCATCAGCGTGGAGGCCGCGCTCACGGACCGGCTCGCGAAACTACGCGCGGCTGGATCCTCCGGCGATTTCGCAACGTACAACCGGTTGGTGGACGAACTCAACGTGAGCGTGGAAGCGATCCGGGTCGCGGCGACGAATCTGAACACTCCCTTCACCAGCCTCTCGCGGGCGTTGACCGGACTTCCGACCGCACGCTGCTCCGGTCCGGTTGCCACGCCGGTGCAGTTCGTGCCGTACGGAAACTCAGGGCTGCGCTGCGCTCGGATTCCGGTCCCCCTCGACTACTCCCATCCTCGAGCCTCGACGCTCACCCTCACGTTGGTGATGCGACCAGCCGACGACGCTGCGCAATCGAAGGGTCCGCTCGTACTCAATCCCGGCGGCCCCGGTGGTTCGGCCATCGCCTTTTTGCGCGAGGCGTCCCTGCTCCTGCCGGCGGACGTCTTGCGTCAGTTCGATCTCGTCGGCGTCGATCCTCGCGGGGTGGGCCAGAGCACGCCCGTCGACTGCGCAGACAACCTCGATCCGCTGTTCGACAATCGCCTCACCGATCCGGAGGCGCCGGTGCGCATCGCCGCACTCCGACGCGTGCAGGCGTTGATCGAGCAATGCCGCCATCGCAGCGGCGCCATCCTCCCGTTCCTCGACACCACGAGCGCGGCCCGTGATCTGGATCGCGTCCGCGTCGCCCTGGGCAAGGACCAGATCTCCTACCTCAGCTTCTCGTACGGCACCTACCTCGGCGCGGTCTACGCCGACCTGTTCCCGACCCACCTGCGCGCCGCAGTCCTCGACGGTGCCGTGGACCCGAAACGCGCGCAGCGAACGGTGTCCCTCTCCCCCGGCGGTTCGAACTTCGTCGACGCGTTCGATGCCGCCATGGCCGCGTGCGCCACCGACACGACGTGCCCGTTCTACAGCGGCGGCAATCCGAGGAAGGCGTTCGACACCCTGATGGCGTCGCTCACGGTCCAGCCGCTGAAGGTCGGCGCGCGTGAGCTCGGGACCGGCTTGGCCGAACTCGGTGTGATCTCGGTGCTCTACGAGGGCACCGACGGCTGGCATCGGCTCACCGACGCACTCGCCCACGCCGCACTCGGCGACGGCGGCCCCCTGCTCGGATTGAGTGACGGATACGCCGGCCGCCGGAAAGACGGCTCGTACAACAACGAACTCGAAGCGCACTACGCGATCAACTGCATCGAGGTGCGGAACCGACCGAGCCCGGACGCGGCGCGGCGCAAGATCAAGAACCTCGGCAGCCTCGGTCTCTTCGACACCGCCGACCTGATGCTCACGTTGCCGTGTGCGTTTTGGCCCGCGCCGCCAGTCCGTCAGAACCGAACCATCAACGGCACTGGCGCGCCGACCATCCTCATCGTCGGCAACGCCGGTGACCCGGTGACGCCGATCGAAAATGCAGAAGAGCTCAAGAATGCTTTAGGGGGATCGGTCCTCTTGCGTTGGGAGGGCGATGGTCACACCGTGGTCGGGCGCGGCGTCGCGTGCATCGACGACGCGGTGACCGCGTACCTGGTGGATCTCAAGGCGCCGGCACCGAACACGAGCTGTCCCGCGTAGGAATCACCGTCTGACTGGGTCAGGTGATGGTGTGGATGCGACGGGTGGCCTCCGCGGCGGCCCGACTCGCCGCCTTCGTCGCATCCCGCCCGAGACGCAGGAGCCCGGGGATACGCGCGGGGTGGGTCGCCATGAACCTCAACGCGGCTCGCACGTTCGGCGATCCGTCGGGGTGTGCGAGGCCGAGCACCGCAGTATCGGGATGGTCGGTGGCGCGATCGCTGATGACGCGTACCGCCGACCACGTGCAGCCCCGCTGGACACACACGGCTGCGATCGCCGAGGTCTCCATATCCACCGCGCGCACGCCGGCATCGACCAGCACACCGAGCCGGTCGGGATCGACGACAAACTCGTCCGATGACGAGATGGTGCCGTCCGCCGGGCCGATCGGCGTCGCGGTGAACGACACATTGGTGGCACCGTCTACGACGACGGTCGGGCAGATGATGTCGCCGACGCGCGCCGAGCCGAGACCGCCCGCAATCCCGACGACCATCACGTGGTCAACAGCCTCATCGTCCAGGAGTCGGGTCACCGCGTTCGTGGCGCGAGCGAGACCCATGCCGGTCCGCATCGCTACGACCTCCACTGCACCGACGCGGCCGACGTACGCGCCATCTCCGCGTGCAGTCAGGCCCATTGCCTTGACGACGGGTCCGAGCTCGCTCGGCATCGGCGCCAGGACTCCGATGCGGGAACAGGGGTTCTCCATCGCTCCAGCCTCGCGGATCTCTGCCGCCGCCGCGGCGGCGCCGATACGCTCACGCCGTCACAGCAGGACGCTCCGGCCTCACGGCTTCGGGTTCGGCGTCCGGCCGCTCACGGAACGAGTCACGGTGGATCTCACCAGAACTGCCACGCCCATGTACTTCGCCACCATGGGGTTGGAACATCGGCTGCTCCAGCGGCGCGCCGAACGCATCGGTCCGTCGGCGGCGGACTACGAATTGCGCGACACGCGGACGAGCCTGACCATGGGCGTCCTGAGCGGCATCGTGCCCGTCATGGGTGCGCGGCTCCTCCGCGGCTTCGGCCGGCCCGGTCGGGCCCGCACCGCCCTCGTGGCCACCGCGGTCGGCGCGGCGACTGTCACCGCGATTGCGGATGTCCTCGCCACCCTCGATCGCCGAGATCAACCCAACCGCGCCGACGGCATCGAGACTTCGGCGCGGTCAGGAACCGAGTCCGAGCCAAACCGGTCTCGCCGCCGCGCGGTCGCCCGAGCCGCGCGCTCGGTCGCCAGACTCGGCGGTGTCACCGCGATTGCCGCCGGTGGCATTGCGATCACCAGCACCTGGGCCAACCGCGTGAACGTCGACCGGTTCTGGGAGCGTCGGGTGATTGGTGACCTCGGGTCCGGGCCCGGCGCGCTCGCGCTCGCGATCCTCGGGTGGGACTTCATCTACTACTGGAACCACCGGTTTATGCACACGAGTCGGTATCTGTGGGCCATCCACGCCGTGCACCACTCGAGCGAGCGGTACAACCTCTCCACGGCGCTGCGTCAACCCGTCGCCGATGCGCTCGGCACCTTTGTTCCCTACGGACTCATGGCCGGGCTCGGTATCCGGCCGTCGCTGATCGCCCACGCGCGGGGCGTCAACCTGCTGTACCAGTACTGGATCCACACCGAGACCATCCGGTCGATCGGCCCGTTGGAATCGGTCCTCAACACCGCATCGCATCACCGGGTGCACCACGGCAGCAACCGCCAGTATCTCGACCGCAATCACGGCAGCATCTTCATCATCTGGGACAAGTGGTTCGGAACGTTCGAACCCGAGGTCGAGCCCGTCGTCTACGGACTCACGAAGAACATCGACACGTTCAACCCGGTGCGGGTGGTGACCCACGAACACGACCGGATGCTGCGCGATGTCGGACGGTCCACCAGTTGGATCGAACGCCTGAACGTCGTACTCCGCGGTCCGGGGTGGTCCTACGCCCACTACCCGGATCTCACGACCCCCGCCGTGGCCTGATCTGCCCTTTACCCACGCTTCGGCGTCGTACCGGCCGACCCGCCCAGCGCTGGTGACGCCAGAGTGTGGGGGTTAGGCGGTCTCGAAGGCCGACGGGTCGGGGGTGGCCATGACCTCGCGGAACCGGTCGAAGGTCCACGGCCACGTGGCGGGAATTCCACGATCGTCGAGATACCAACTCTGACAGCCGGTCACCCAGATCGAATGCTGTGCCGCTTCCACCCGCGCGGCCTCGTGCGCGTCCATCGCCGCCACCGTCGGACTGACCGCACGGTTCGGACCCTCGGCGAGTTGTTCGACGAGTTGGAGGATGTACGCGAACTGGATCTCGGCGACTTCGATCAGCGAGAAGTTGCCGACGGGACCGTTCGGTCCGTTGATCATGAAGAAGTTCGGGAACCCTGGCACCGCCACCGACAAGTACGCGTTCGGCCGCTCAGCCCATTCGTCGGCGAGATCTTTTCCATCCTCGCCGATCACGCCCATCGGTCGCACGAACGCGTCCGCGTGAAAACCGGTAGCGAGAACGAGCACGTCGAGCTCGTGCAGCACGCCATCTTCGGTGCGTACCCCTCCCGGCTCGACGTGCGCGATCTCCGAGGTCACCAGCTCGACGTTCGGTTGTTGCATGGTCTCGTAGAAGTTCGGTGAGACCACCAGACGTTTGCAACCCGCGCGGTAGGTCGGTCGCAACCGTTCTCGCAGCGCCTCGTCCCGCACGGTCTCCAGATTCTCGAGACACATCCGTTCGATCATCGCCATGCCCACCGACTCCGAGTCGATGACGGCACCGGCGAAGCCACCGAAGGCAATCGCCAGGTTCTCGTGCGCTTGCATCAACTGATCCGGGTTCGCCCGGAACTGCTCGCGTTCTTCCTCCGAGTACTCAGAGTTTGCGACCGGCATCACCCATTGCGCGGTGCGCTGGAACAGCGAGTACTGAGCCGCACATGCCGCAACCGCTCCGGTGATCTGCACCGCGGTCGAACCCGTGCCGATGACTCCGACGCGGGCACCGTCGAGCGGAACCGAGTGATCCCATCGGGCACTGTGGAACACGGCGCCGGCGAACGAATCGAGACCGTCCAGGTCGGGATACTTCGGGTGGTGCAACACGCCGGTCGCCGCGATCACGACGTCGACGGCGTCACGCGTTCCGCCCGAAGTCTCGATGTGCCAGCGGCCGTCGAGGTACTCGCAGCGTTGCACGGCTTCACCGAGCCGGACTCGGTCGGTGACCCCGTATTCCTCGGCCACCCGCTCGAAGTACGCGCGGATCTCCGGCCCCGGCGAGAACGTGTGACTCCAATCCGGGTTCGGCGCGAATGAGTACGAGTACAGGTGGGAGGGAACGTCGCACGCGATGCCGGGGTAGGTGTTGTCCCGCCACGTGCCGCCGATGTGATCGCCCTTCTCGTAGACCGTGACGTCGGAGAATCCCGCTTCCACCAACTTGATCGTGGCGAGGATTCCGGCCATCCCCGCGCCGATGACGACGACGCGCAGCGCCCGCGACGAATCCGATTGAGGAGCGGTCATTCACGCACCGTATGCGTCGCGCACGGCGCTGCGACAGAATGGGTGCCCCGGACGAGGAGCACTGTCATGGCGACCACCTTCACTCGCATGGACGAATCGACCGCCGAACAGTGGGCGGTCATCGGTGCCGAGACCATGAAGCACCAGCCGCGCGTGGCCGAAGAGGTGCTCTTGATGCTCAGCCGCCTCGAAGCGATCACCGACGGCTTCGCCACCAACCAACTGGTCCACTCGTTGCAGACCGCGACGTTGGCCGAGGCGGCCGGTGCCGACGAGGAAGTGATCGTTGCGAGCCTCTGCCATGACATCGGCAAGGTGATCAGCGTGTTCGGCCACCCCGACATCGCTGCCGCCATCCTGGCGCCGTACGTGCGCCCCGAAGTTTCCGAGATGATCCGATTCCACCAGGACTTCCAGGGCCGCCACTACTACGAGTACTTCGGCCGTGACACCAACCTCCGTGACCGCCACCGGGACCAACCGTGGTACGACCTCGCGGAACAGTTCGCCGATGAGTGGGACCAAGTGGCATTCGACCCCGATGGCCACTACGAACCGCTCGAGCACTTCGCACCGATGGTGCGCACGGTCTTCGCGCAGCCGGCGAACTGAGGGCACGGCTCGGCGGCACCGGCCGGACCCGTCGGGACCGGCCCGGGCGCGCGGCCGGGCGCGCGGCCGGGCGCGCGGCGGCTCAGTACGGGCGGTCGCCCGTCACCGTGACCCGTTCCATGACCCGGCGCGCCGGCAAGAAGTCGTTGCTCACCACGTGTTGGGTGGCGCGGTTGTCCCAGAACGCAACACTGTCGGGTTCCCAGCGGAATCGGCACTGCACGTCTGGGATCGCGGCTTGGCGTTCGAGTCGATCGAGGACCGATTTGGATTCGTCGGCGTCGAGTCCCTTGATGCCACACGTGAAGGCGCCGTTGACGTAGATCGTCTTGCGGCCCGTCTCAGGATGCGTTCGCACCACCGGATGTTCGACGGTGGGGTACTTGCGGCGCATCTTGTCCTGCACCTCGGGCGGTTGGGTGGCGCCAAACGCGCGCGTGAAGTCGTGCAAGCCGACGAGTTCGTCCGCCTGGGCCTGCATCTCGTCGTCGAGCAGGTCGTATGCCTTCCCCATATCCGCCCACAAGGTGTCCCCACCGACGGGCGGGAGTTCGACCGCGCGCAAGATCGATCCGAGGGACGGTTCGGGTCGCCACGTGACATCGCTGTGCCAGACATCCGGCGCGCCGTGCTTCCCTCCGGCCGGGAGCACGAAGATCTCCGGCTCGGCCTGATCAGCGGGGGTCAGCGGGTGCACCTCGAGGTCACCGAAGGCGCGTCCGAATGTCACGTGGCCGGCACGATCGAGATCGTGTTGCTCCCGGAAGAAGATCACCTTCCATTCGAGCAGCGCAGCGCGGATCTCCGCGATCGTCTCCGGCGCGAGATCGTCGGCCAAGTTCACCCCGTCGATCTCCGCGCCGATGGTGCAGGTCATCGGGGCCACGGTGATGGTCATGACGCGGATCGTAGGACGCGGAGCTCATGTCCCGCACGGACGCAGCCACCGCCGGCGCCGCGTCCGCGCGCGGGGCACGACGGTGGCTGCGTGGACAGGGAAGGTGCTGAGCCGGTCCAACCAACAGGTACCGTGAGCCCCATCGGCCCGCGCACCCTGTTCCGAGTCCCTGTCTTCATTGCGACCATCGGCGCGTTGGCGATCACTCTCGTCGGCCGTGCCGCTGCCGGAACGTGGCCGTTCGCGCTGGTCACGAACTTCCCGGTCCAGCTGCTCATCGCCGGCGTGACGTTGACCGCCTTGGCGCTGTTGCTCCGGGCCCGACTGACTGCACTCGTTGCAGTGGCGTGCGTCGTCCTCAACGGACTTCCGGTCGTCTCGACCCTCACGCAAGACGCTCGTCCCGCACGCGCCGGCGCGCCGCGCATCACCATTGGACACCTGAATGCACAGACCCGCCCGATCGACGTCCCCGCGCTCGGCCGCTACCTCGCGACCCAGCACCCGAGCATCTTCGTGGTCCTCGATCCGGCGCAGGCTGACGTGTCGCGCCTGACCAACGTCGCGCCGGGATACATGGTGTACCGGACGGGCGCGCACGTCACCATGAATCCCGAGTTCGTGCGTACTGTCGTGCTGAGCCGCATTCATCTCGGGCGAGTCCGCCACCCGGACGATCCCGACTTCGGCGCGTCGGCCGTCGACGTCGAAGTCGACCGCGCACCGGTGCTCTCGATCGTCGCTTTCGGAACCGATTCACCGACCACCAGCGGTCGGGCCGGGAAGCGGGATCAAGTGCTGCACGCGGCAGCGAAGTGGAGTCGTGCGCACTCCGGGCGGCGCGTCGTGATGGGTGACTTCAACACGACACCATGGTCATCCAGTTTCCGTCGCTTACTGCACGACGGTCGGCTGTTCGACAGCCTTTCGGGTTTCGGACTGCAGGTCTCCTGGCCCGAGTCCAACGTCTTGCTCCGCATCCCGATCGACCATGCAGTGCTCGGTCCCGCGCTCGCGGCGACCGCTCGCGGCACCGGACCCTCCTTCGGATCGCAGCACCGAAGTCTGCACGTGACCGTCACGGAACGGGACCGGCCATGACCCAGCACATCGAGGACTACGCACTCATCGGCGACACCCAGACCGCGGCACTCGTGGGCCGCGATGGTTCGATCGACTGGTGGTGTGTCCCCCGCTTCGACTCCGGTGCGGTCTTCGCATCGCTGCTCGGCAACGCCGACCACGGCCGCTGGCAGATCGCTCCGGCGGGCGGTATCCAGCGGATTGAACGCAAGTACCGAGACGACACGCTCGTGCTGGAGACGACGTTCCACACCGACGAAGGCTCGGTCCGGGTCACCGACTGCATGCCGATCCGCGGGCGCACCGTCGACATCGTACGAATGGTGGAAGGTCTGTCCGGACGCGTTCCTATGCGCATGGAGCTCGCGATCAGATTCGACTACGGGTCCATCGTGCCGTGGGTCGTGCGCGCCGACGGCGGACTCCAAGCGGTGGCCGGACCCGACGCGATGATGTTGCGCACGCCGGTCCACACCCACGGTGCAGGCCAGAGGACCGTGGCCGACTTTGTGGTATCCGCCGGCGAGGAAGTGCCGTTCGTCCTCGCGTACTACGCCTCACACGAACCGCCGCCCCGCCCGATCAACGTGCACCGCGCCGTGAAGGAGACCACCCGGTGGTGGCACCGCTGGGTGGCGAAATGCACCTACTCCGGCCAGTGGCGTGACGACGTCGTGCGCTCGCTCATCACTCTGAAGGCGCTCACATTCATGCCCACCGGCGGAATCATTGCGGCCCCGACCACCTCGCTCCCGGAATGGATCGGCAGCGTCCGGAACTGGGACTACCGCTACTGCTGGCTCCGGGACTCCACCTTGAGCCTGCAGTCACTTGCGATCGGCGGGTACACGGAGGAAGCGCTCGCTTGGCGCGACTGGCTGCTGCGCGCCGTCGCCGGGGACCCCGAAGACCTCCAGATCATGTACGGCGCCGCCGGCGAGCGCCGCTTGAGTGAGTACACGCTCGATTGGCTGCCCGGGTATCAAGACTCTGCCCCGGTGCGCGTGGGGAATGCGGCGAGCGAGCAGTTTCAACTCGACGTCTACGGAGAAGTGCTGTCCACGCTGTTTCGCACTCGTACCCTGATGCCGGATCTGGGGACGCATCACGACTCGTGGGATCTGGAACGCGAACTCCTCGCGTCGCTCGAGAACCGCTGGCGGATGCCGGACGAGGGCATCTGGGAAGTGCGGGGACCCCGCGCCCATTTCACCCACTCCAAGGCCATGGCGTGGCTTGCGTTCGATTGTGCGGTACGCAACGTCACCGACTTCGATCTGGCCGGGCCTGCCTCCCGGTGGGCGCGTATTCGCAACGAGATTCACCAGCAAATCTGTGCCGAGAGTTTCGACCGCGACCTGAACTCGTTCACGCAGACGTACGGATCGAAACAGCTGGACGCGGCCGTGCTCCAACTGCCGCTCGTGGGATTCTTGGCGCCCGACGACCCGCGAATCCTCGGGACGGTGGCCGCCGTCGAGCGCACCCTCGTGCATGACGGATTCGTCTCGCGCTACGAGACGAGTCCCACCGGTGACGTCGACGGCTTACCCGCGGGAGAAGGTGCATTCCTGCCCTGCTCGTTCTGGCTCGCCCAGACCCAGCAACTCATCGGGCGAACCGACGACGCGCACGAACTCTTCGAACGGCTGCTCGGCCTCCAGAACGACGTCGGGCTCCTCGCCGAGGAATACGACCCGGGGTCGCGTCGTCAACTCGGCAACTTCCCGCAGGCCTTCACCCACGTGTGCCTCGTGGCAGCAGCCAATCAGCTCTCGACCCTCGATGAGCACGGGCCGGCTCAGACGACTCGCTGACCGGTACGGTCCATCGATCCGGGCAGCGGCGGCGGTCCGAGCGCCCAGCCGAGCAGCGCCAGCATCGCCGTGGCCGCGGGCCGAACGACCAACGGATCGGCGAGCGGAACCGGCCACAGCCGGAGTTCAAGCCGCTGTCCGATCGGGAGCAGATCCACCGCGGCGGCGACGATCACGCCGTACACCGGCAACATCCGCGCCGGCAGGTTTGGGAGCACCAGGAACCGCACCGCGTCTCGGGCTTCGCGGGTCATCGCCTGGTCCGGAGCCTGCACGATCCACGCCGCGAGTTCGGTGGCGGTCTCGGGGATGTCCTCGGCACCGAGGAGCCGACCGAGAACCGCCATCTCCGCCACGTACCGATCCGCGTCCGCCGCGCTCAGTCCAGGTCCGTACCGCCGGAATGCGGAGAGGAACGAGTCGACCTCGACATTGTGGACCCAGGCGAGGAGCGCCGGATCGGTGGCGGTATAGTCCCGGCCGTCGGATGCGGTCCCGCGGACGTGCTCATGGACGTGGCGCACCATCGCAATCGCCCGCTCCGCCTCCGGGGTTGTCCCGTAGGTCGTGGCCGCAACGAACCGTCCCGTTCGGGCGAGCCGGCCGAGCGGGTCGGTGCGATACGCGGAGTGTTGGGCGACGCCGGCCATGGCCAGCGGGTGCAAGACCTGGAGCAACAAGGCGCGGACACCACCGATGAGCATCGAACGGTCGGCGTGAACCCTCCACGTCACCGAGTCCGGCCCGAAGAGACCTCGGTCCTGATCGGTAGCGAACTCGAGCTCCGGGCCGCCCGAGGAGCGACCCGCGAGCGCGGTACGCGCCGCATTCCCGATCGCGCGTTGCGCGGGGCTCAACAGCCGCCCGGACACGGCGCTGACAACGCTGGTAATGGGCTGGAAGACCGGCAGGGCAACTCGCATGAGATGCGGCAGTCTTTCAGACCCCAGCCGCGACCCTGACCGCGGGCCGGCGAGGATTCTCACGGAGCGCGCGCAGGGATCCCCAGCGAGGTCACGGAGAGTTCCTACGCTGGAACGTGGGTGGAGTTCTGAGCGGCGCACACCGCGTCCGCGTGCACTCGCCCCGAGAGAGAATCGGAGAAACCATGCGGACACCATCCACCGTGACACGCATCATGGCGGTCGGCGCGATCGCCACCGTCGGCACTCTCGTTCCGCTCGGCATCGCCGGCGCCGCTCCCTACCCGGCGGGCGGGACGCCTCCCGAGGTCAGCCCCGAGCAGGTTTCGAAACCTTCGGTCGGCCCCTCGATTGCGGTCGCGGGCAAAACTGCGCAGCGGTCGACGCTGCCATTCACGGGCACCGACGCCGTCGAGCTTTCCGCCATTGCCGGAGCTTCGGTGGGTATTGGTCTCGTGATGGTGCGACGCTCGCGTCGACACGCTTCCGCCTGACCCACAGCAACCCCTACCCCCGACCTCTGACCCCCGACCTCGACAACGCTCGGCCATCGCCACCCGCAGTCCCGTCTGTGGTCGCACGCCGCGGCGAGAATGGTCGAATGGCGTTTGGTCAACCGGCCGGTCCTCCGGCCTCGTACCGACAGGTGCAACAACTCACCGACCTGATTCTCGCTGCTGGACACGTGGACTTTCGCGATGCGCGAGGCCCGTTGGGATTGAATCAGCGTCAAGCCGGCGGCAAGTTCACGCGCGATGAAGCGGACGAGCTCATCGCCCGACTCGAAGCTGAAGCCGAGGCCGGCGGCGAACCCGAGGCCGATCTTGCGCCGCCGGTGGCACCCGTCCGGCGGCGGGACGCCGAACGCCTCGCACTGGTCCGCCGACTCCCTGATGACCTCCTCGCCGCCGAGTTGCAACGACGAGGCTGGGTCGTCATGGAGCCCTGACTCCGATCCTGGACGTCCAAACGGCCGGATCGAACGATTCGCGAAACACCAGTTGCCACACGGTGGTTGCGCCGCGCGATGGCGGCCGCCTCGGTAGCGTTCCTGCACTGCCCAGCTTGGGAGAGGACCGCACGTGAACCTCGTCGACGATGACCGGACCACGACGCTGCCTGACGGCGCACTCGTCACCGACGACGAACTCGCGGCCGAAGCCCTGGCGGCCGATCCCGAGCCCTGCCTCGACGATGCGCGCCCCTTCCTCGAGGGCGAGGGAGCCTTCAACGCGTCAACCCTTCCCAGCTGGTACATGCCGGCACCGATGAGCGGCGCGCGACGCCTCGGAGGTTGGCGTCGCGCCACTGCGTTCACCTTCATTGCCGCGCTCGTGGTCATCGAAGCGTTCGGCCTGTGCAGCACCTACGGACAGTTCATCTGACCGTCTGGAATCAGCGCTCGATCGCACCCGAGCCCGCAATTCGCGTGTCAGTTCGTCTGCTCCGCCGCCGGCGCGTCGGCGAGGTCGGTCTCGTGCGCACCTCCGAAGGCGTTGCCTCCTGAACGTGACGTAACCTCCCGCCGATGACCGGGGGGCCCACGATCGCGACCGACGCGTCGCGCCCCCCCGCCCACCGCACCGAGTCCCAACCGTCCGACGCTGGTTCTCGTCGCCCGGACATCCAGGGTTTGCGGGCGGTAGCAGTCCTGCTGGTCGTGGCGTTCCACGCCGGCCTGTCCGTACCGGGCGGTTTCACCGGCGTCGACGTGTTCTTCGTCATCTCTGGCTTCGTGATCACCGCCATGCTCCTGCGGGAGTTGGATCAGCGGTCCTTGTCGTTCGCCGGCTTCTACGCACGCCGCGTGCGTCGCATCCTGCCGGCATCGGCGTTGACGATCTCCTTCGTAGCCATCGCCTCGATCGCGGCCATCAGTCCGAGCGCGCAGAAAACCACCGGTACCACCGGCATTGCCGGGTCGCTGTTCACGGCGAACATGCTCCTCAGCCGAGCCCGCAACGGCTACTTCGACGTCGCGCCGACGTCGAATCCGTTGTTGCACATCTGGTCGCTGTCCGTCGAAGAGCAGTTCTATCTCGTGTTTCCCGCGCTGCTCGTCGTGGGATTCCTGATCGCCCGCAAACGCTTCCCCACAACGGACCCGAGGCGCGTGGTCGGCGCGATCGTCGGCGTCGTTGCCGGCGGTTCGTTCCTCGTCTCGTGGTACATGACGAACCATTCGTTCGCGGTCGGAGGCTTGGCCTTCAACCCCCAGACCGCCTTCTACCTCGCACCAACTCGCGCGTGGGAGTTCGCTATCGGGGCGCTGATTGCACTCGTCGTCCCGATGATCGTCCGGCTGCCTCGTTCGATCGCACCGGCCCTCGCACTCGCCGGCGCGGTGCTCGTTGTCGTTGGCGCGTGGGGAATCTCCGGCACGACACCGTTTCCGGGGACCGCGGCACTTCTCCCGGTGATCGGCACTGGGCTGCTCATCGTCGCCGGGACCGTGGCCGCCAACCCGATTTCGACCGTGTTGTCGCTCCGCCCACTGATCCGGATCGGAGACCTGTCCTACAGCTGGTACCTCTGGCATTGGCCGTTCATCGTCTTCGCATCGGCACTGTTCCCGGCGGAGGGTCGCGCTCCGCTGATCGCCGCCGCGATCTCCCTTCTGCCCGCGTGGCTGTCGTTCAGGTACCTGGAAACTCCGATCCGTCTCGACACTCGGATACGCGGGCGGCGCGCATTGACCGTTGCGGTGATCTGCATCGTGGTGCCCGCCGGCTGCTCCCTGGTGCTGCTTCACGCGCCGAAGCCTCCGCCGTCCGCAGCGACGAAGTCCTTCTTGGTGAGCACCGGCCTCAACCATCAGGACCAGGCGCGTCGGTGCAACGAGGGAGTGCCTGTCGCCCTACTCGCCGATCGCTGTACGTGGCCGGTTGCGAACGCCCACGGTCGCGTGATCCTGATCGGCGACTCCAACGCGGGGCACTTTGTCGAGCCAGCGGCGAAGGCGAGCAACGAGTTGGGATTGGACCTCACCGTCGCGACCTACCCGGACTGCCCCTTCGTGGATCTCATCATCCAAAACCAAAGCCGACCCGCCGCGACCACGCGCTGCCGTAACTTCGTGACGCAGTCGTTGCGTCAGATCGCCGCCGAGAAACCGAACCTGGTACTCATCGCCGCATCCGGCCCGCTGTATTTCACGAGTCGGAATACCTTCCGAGATCCAACCTCGGGACAGCGCTCCACCACGCCAGAAGGGCGAGCCAACCTTTGGTCGGACGGCCTGGGCCGGGTGTTGCGTCAGCTCAGCGCAGCACAGATCCCGACCGTGCTGATCCGCACCGTCGCGCAATGGGAGTCCTGGGACGCTCGGTCCTGCGCCGAGGCTCGTGCGTACCTCGCACCTCGGTCATGCGGCGCCGATCAGACCCGAGCCGAAGTGAACGCCTTTCGGCGCCGCAATGTCGCCGCCGACGATCGCGCGCTTCGCACCGCGCCGGCGGTGGCTGCCATCGACTTCACCGACGCGCTGTGCAGCCCGAAACGTTGCGCCACGAACCGCCAGAATCTGTGGCTCTACAAGGACGGCCGACACCTCAGCGTGCCCGGAGCGCTCACCTTGACCGGTGAGTTCCGTGATGTAATTCAAGCGCACGCCCGGCCCGAGATCTCTCAGGGTTCACGGTAGATGAGGCCCCGACGAGCGAGGGATTGACGCACGCGTTATGGTTCCGGGAAGCGAGTTGGAGCCGCCGCTCACCCTGCCCGAGCGGCGGCTCGCTCGCGTTCTGACCCCGCATCGAGCCCGGAAGTTTCAGTCGGAGCCCGGGTCAATCACTTGGCGGGCGAACAGTTCGTCGACGGTCTCGCGCCGGACCAGCACCCGGGCCTCACCCGCCTCCACCGCCACCACGCTCGGACGCGTCGCGCAGTTGTAGTTGTTCGCGAGCGAGAACGTGTAGGCACCGGTTCCCGGCATGACCACGAGCGAGCCGGGTGCGACGACGCCAAACGCGACGTCACGCGCCAGCACGTCACCCGAATCACAGTGCAGACCCACGAGCGTCACCGGTGAAGTGACGCCACTCGTCAACGCAAAGGGCGAAGCGGCGCGCAGACCACTGACGGCTTCGACGTCGTCAGAAGTACCGCCGTCGACCGCGACGAACGTTCGGCCGGCCGACGTCTTGACCGTCCGCACGCGGTACACGGTGACGACGGCGCGCGCGACGAGCGAACGTCCGGGCTCGACGATGAGTTCAGTCGCGGGATCGAACCCGGCGGTTCGCATGGCATCGTCGAGCGCGTGGATGTAGTGCGCCGTTGCGGGCGCGGCCATCGCGGGGTGCTGCGGAACACCCAGGCCACCGCCAGCGTCGAGGACCTCGAACGAACCGAGTGCACCGACTCGGGTGATCGCGTCGACGAACGGCTCGAGTGCAGTGATCTGCGATCCAACGTGAACGTGGATGCCCCGCAACCGCAACGAAGGCGCCGCGTCGATGGCACGGAACACCGCGGGCGCCTCGGCGATCGTGACGCCGAACTTCTGGCCATGATGGGCCGTGGCCATGGACTCGTGGGTCGCCGGCGCGATACCCGGGGTAATGCGCACGAGCACGTCGACGGGGCGCGTCGCCACTGCGTCGAGGTGATCCACGTCCTGCGGTCCGTCGATCACCACCAGGCCGACGCCCTGCTCGGCGGCCTCACGCAGTTCGTCTTCGCTTCGGGCATTGCCGTGATACAGAATCCGATCCGGCGCGATCTTCGCCCGACGAGCCAAGGCGAGTTCACCGGCGGTCGTGACGTCGGCGCCGATGCCGAGCCGACCAAGCCGCGCGACCACCGCAATGATCGGGAAGGCCTTCGTCGCAAAGACGGCTCGTGCGGGCCGATCAAGCGCAGCCAGTGCTTCGAGGTACCCGTGAGCCCGGGCGTCGATGTCGGTGACGTCCACGATCTGGAGCGGCGATCCGAAACGATCGACTAGTTCTGCAACTGAACAGCCGGCGATGGTCATCACGTCGGCCTCGAGCGTCGCGCTCAGCGGCAGGTGCGTGGCGACTGCGGCCGGCGACGCTGCGGTCGACGGCGTTGCGGTCTTCGGGGGCACGGTCACCGCGCCACCGGATCGCGCACCGACGCCGGGTCGACCCCGAGACCGCCGGCCGCACTGCTCTCGTAGGCCGCGAGCGCAAATCGGAGCACCTGCATTGCGTCGTCGGCGCCCCACTGCAAGGGACCCGCGCCCGTGCGCAGCCAGCGCAACCAATGCCGGCCCGAGTCTCGAAAGCTGCTCGCCCAATCATCATCGAGCGCATGCGATGCCCGCATCTCCCCGTCGACGTACACCTCGAGACTCGGCTGTTGAACACCGCGCCCGGTACAGCGATTGACGCGTGCGTAGCCGCGCCGACCGGTGACCTCCCACCGTTCGTCGTTGGTGTAGTAGTCCGATCGAAGGTAGAGATCCGGAGCAAGGGTGACGTCCCAGACGCCACGGACGCCGGAATCGTGTTCCCACGAGATGGTGGTCGGTGCGTCGATCGCGACCCCGGGAACGACCTCCGTCTCGCCGATCCACGCGCGCACCTCCCGCACCGAACCGAACAGCCAGAGCGCGGTGGAGAGCTTGTGCCAACCGTCGTCGAACACCAAGATCCCGCGCCCGCGCTGCATCTGGGCGAACTGCCACTCGTAGCTACCCATCGGCACGTCCCAGCCGCCGCGTCCGCTGGCCACCATCTTGAGGTGGTAGCCGACGACGTCGCCGATCGCACCGGACGTCACGGCGTCGCGGAGTCGAACCAACGGCTCGTAGAAGAGGTAGTTCTCCATCACCCGGAGCACGCGATCGTTGGCTTCCGCTGCGTCGACCATCCGTTGCGCGTCCGCGAGCGTGTTGCACATGGGCTTCTGGAGGTTCACGTGCCACCCGTGGTCGAGCAGATCGATCACACCGTCGACGTGCAGCGGAATCGGGAGCAGGGCTTCGACGGCGTCCACCTCGACACCGGCGGCCGCGAGTTCCTCGACCGACGCGAAGGTCGAAGCATTCGGCCAATCGGACTGCCGCTGGGCGCGCCGATCAGGGTCCGGATCGACGAGCGCGACCACCTCGGCGTCGGGGTTGTCGAGGTAGGCCCGCACGTTGAGGTCATAGATCCGGCCGAGACCCACAATGGCGCAGCGGACGGACCGGTCGAAGGGCTCGAAGCTCATGTCGGCACCGCAGGTGAAAGCTGCTCCATGAACTCGAGACGAATCCCGCCGGGTGCAGCGACGAATGCGATGCGGCGCCGACCGAACGTGCCCTCGACGATCGCCGGTCCCCACAGCACCTCGTGCCCCGCGAGTTCGGCATCGAGATCGTCGGTGAACAGGGCGGGATGCAGGAAGGTGTCGTCGGGCAGCTCGACCTCATCTTCGTAGATGGCGCGGGTGAACAGGGTGATCATCACGGGGCCGAGAAACACATCGGCGCGCTCACCACCCATCCACGCCTGGCGATCCTGGATGCGACCGCCCGCCGCTTCGTAGAACTGACAGGCCGCGTCCAAGTCCGACACCTTCACCGCCAGATTGGCCATTCCGGTGACCGCCACGACGCCTCCGAAGTCTTCAAAGCTCCGAGGGTATCGGTCTTGATCTGTCGGCTGAGGGACAGTGCACGTCGAGCGGCTACTCGAGCGGTTGTCCCGGCGCCTACCTCAAGCGAGTTGTGGCGTGGACTGCGCCGGCAGTCGTTGCCGTCCTGGCCGACCCTGCGTGCGCAGCGGCAACGGACACCAGCGAACCGAGTGCAGCGAGGACAAGGACGATCGCCACGCGCGCTGACGTGCGGGCGACACGATCCACGCGGAGCTGCGGACTCGACAAGCGGGTTGAGGGGGTCACGGGGCCTCCGTGGAGCACGGCCGAGAGGAGCGCGGTCCGGAACTCATCGGCCGCCGCCGCGTGCGAACCAACCGAGACTTTTTGTCAAAGTGAGTCGACCCCCGTCGACCGGCCCGGGGTCGCCTGCGATCGCGAGGAAGAAACTGAGGAACACACTGAGATTCGGAAAATCTCGGAGGTGGAGCCCTGACTGATTGGGTCGATATTCACATCGCACCCTTTGATGAGCAGGCCGACCGAGGTCGGAGAGAGCGAGGACACCGATGCGTTCGCACCGCGGCCACGGTTTCTTCCAACGCACCCCGATCGTGACGACACCGCAATGACCACGATTCTCATCGTCGAAGACGACGACGACCTCCGACGGATCATGCGTTGGGGTCTCGAGGCTGAAGGGTTCGAGGTCGCGTGCGCCGCCGACGGCCAACAAGCGCTCGAAACGGTGATCGAGGTTCGACCGGACCTCGTCGTGCTCGATTGGGAACTACCAGCGCTCAACGGCATCGAGGTCTGCACACTCATCCGGAACGCCGAACACTCGACGGGTATCCCGGTCATCATCGTCTCGGGTCGGTACGAGGCCGACGACATCCGTCGTGGCATCGAGGCCGACGCCGACGCCTACGTCACCAAACCATTCGCCATCGAGACGCTGGCCGGCGAGATTCGTCGCGTCCTGGACCGATCGGCCGGACGAATGGTGCCGGCCCAGCCTCATACCGCAGTGATCGAGGGCCCACCACGCGCGGTTCCGGACCCGGAGGCACGCATCCCCACCGCGGACACCGACACATCACCGACGACCAATCCCGAGTCGGCTTCTGGCCACGCGTGTGGGCACCGTGGTGGCCGTCGGGTCCACGGTCATGATCGCCACGGGCGGTAGCCCCACACGACACGCGAGATCACGACGATCGCGACGCGACCGGCGGTGGACGGGGCACTGCGGTTCGAGACATGCTTCGGCAGTGCGGACCCCGACGAAATCGGATGCCGAATCACGACCACCTTTCGTAGCGCCGATGCTGGCGAGCGCAGCGACCGAACTCCCTCCGGGCGACGACTGGTCGTTTGAGATGAAGTGGGACGGTGTGCGGGCCATCGCGATGGTCGGACCGGACGCAGTCGAGCTCCGCAGTCGAGCCGGCTTCGACGGCCACCAACTCACGGAGCTGGTCTACGCCGAGCGACGCGCGCTCCTCAACCGGCTCGGCGCGCGCGGTGACGCCTGGGACACGCCCCCGAATGGGCACGACGGGAGTGTCGCCTTCTCAACCAACGCGCAGCTCGGGTTCGAAGGAGTCGTCGCGAAGCGCTTCGATTCGCGATACGAATCCGGACGCCGTTCGAAGTCGTGGCGCAAGGTCAAGCACCAACGCCGCCAAGAGTTCGTGGTCGGCGGCTGGGTGCCGGGCCAGGGTGGACGAGCGAATCGGATCGGCGCGCTCCTCCTCGGGGAGGACAACGCCGACGGTGCGCTGCGCTACGTCGGCAAGGTCGGCACCGGCTTCAACGAGGCCGAACTCGACCGGCTCGGTGCTGAACTTGCGACTCGACAATCTGACACCAGTCTCTTCTCCGACCGGGACCTGCCACGTGACGCCCGGTTCGTACACCCTGAACTGGTCGTGGAAGTGCGCTTCACCGAGTCGACGACGCACGACCACCTGCGCCACCCTGCCTACTTGGGACGACGCGACGATACGGACCCTCGTGAGGTGCGGCGCGAATAGCAACACGCGCCGACGCCGAGCTCGGCGCCGAGTCCGTCGATCCGACGGTTCCGGCGAAATCTGTTCTTCCCGGTTTGACTTCCTCGAGGTGGGGGTATCCAGGACCCAGCGTCGTGGTGTCGAGGTCGTGAGCCCGTCTCCCCCAGCCCGGTATGTCTCCGGTCTCGACACCACGGCTGCTCTGTTTCGAGACCACTCGACGGTGATCGACTCCACCGACGTCAACGAGACGTCCACCCCGACATCGTCGACCTGTACCTGTCTGGCGCGCTGAGCGAGGTCTCGCATCGGCGAGCCGCACGAGATAGCCGGTACTTGCTGGCCGAGGAAAATCGTCTCCTCGCCGTGCTGAACAGCGCCCACCACCGCCAAGCTCGTCAGAGCCCGACCAAGGACCGGTCCCTGGCCCAGGCCGCCTGACGCCGTCCTCATGGTTCCTCTTCCTCCCGGACCAGGACGGGGGTAGATTCTCCCCGTTCGATCAGGGGGTGGGAATGATGCGTTCCATGCGCAGTCCGGGCTGGGCATTTCGACGCGTTGCACTCGTGAGTGTGATGGCGCTCCTGGTGGCCGGCTGTTACAAGCCCGTCGCGCTGCACATGCAGCAGACCACTCCTAACTCACGCCCGTGGTGGTGTCATTCCGAAGTCATGGCCGACGAGCCGGGCGCGGCCTGGTACATGGATCGCGGCATCCAGAAGGGCGACCTCAGCTGGGCCGACTGCATCACTGTCTCGGACGACTTCGACCAAGCAATGGCCTACGCCATGCAGTGGCCCACGCGCGGCCAGGCCGAGGCCGCCGGTTGGCGCTCGTCCGCCGATTACGCCGCGGGAATGGGAACGCATCATGCGCTGGGCAGCCCGCTCGCCGGAACATTCAACCCGGTTCGTCCGAACTTCTTGCAGTTCGACGGCAATGGCCCGGACGCGAAGCTCGTCGGGATCAGCTGGTTCGTGAACAACGGATCCGCGGGTCCACCGGAAGGTTTCCCGGGCACCAACGACTGGTGGCACCGGCACGAGAACGTCTGTCTCTCCAGTCAGTCCGGACTCGTCATCTTCGACGGCCCGTGTCCTCCGGGCGTTGCGGGCAGCACCGTCTACCTCGGCAACTACTGGTTGCTCCACGCATGGGTGATCCCCGGCTTCCCGCACACTCCTGACGTGTTCGTCGGTCATCACCCGTGTTTGTTGCCGACGGGTCCCGCCGCTCCCGGCGACGACTGTTGGACCACGAACATGCACATGCCGATGTAGGAACGGCACCGGCTCGCCGGCTGCTTTCAACCTGCGACCAACCGATTGCGGTGAGTTGTATGCCTCGCGTCAGTCGTCGTCGCGAATGGTGACGGTGCCGATCGCCCGGTCGATGGTGGCGTTCTTCGCGTTGTGCAGTTCAATCGTGAAGGTCTCATCGGACTCGTGCTTGGTGTCATTGACCAGCTCGATGCGCACCACGTGGCGGGTCTCGCCGGGCAGAAATACCACCCGACCCTTGGTGCGCACGTAGTCCTTGCCGCTCCGAGCGGAGCCGTGGTGGGTGGTGAACTCCACCGTCACCGTCTTTCGGCTCGGTGCGGACAGCGTGACCGCCGCGTGCGCGCGTCCTCGTGCTTCTCGACCCCGACCGTCCTCGATCGAGACCTTCGATGCGCCATCGTCGTCACGGATCGTGATCGTCGCGGTGGGCTCGACGATCATGGTCCCTGGTGCAGTGTCCGCGGTGATCGTGAACTCCTCCGTCGGCTCAGCGACCGCGTCGGCCTCGATGCGAGCGTGGATCATCGTGCTCGTGGCACCGGCGGGAATCACCGCTCGACCGCTGCGGGACATGTAGTCGTCCTCGGTGGCGGTGCCGGGGCTGGCGTGCCAGGCCACCGTTGTCGGCGAGCCGAGCGGCGCAGAAATCTCGACCATGACCTCCGCTTCGGTCATGGTTCCTGTGCCTTCGACCACGCTCACTGATCGGAGCATCAGCTCGACCGGGTCGGGGCTGAACGGCGTCGACGCGAACTCGGTCAAATCAGCTGCGTTCGCGGCCGCCAGGACACATGTGCCCGGCGCGAGCGTGCACTCGACCAACCCGCGCGCGGTTCCGAGTACGCCGGCGGCTGCCTGACTCGTCGTGAACGCGCCGGTGTCATCCGCGACCGCCGAGAACGCTCGTCCAAGATCGCAGTTGTCCGCGATGGACGTCACCCCGCCTGCGCACGGAGCCATCCCTATGGTGGCTCCCGGCGTGAACCCGGAGCCGTGCACGGTCACCATCTGACCGTCGATGAGGTGCGCCCACGGCGTCATGGTCAAGACGGGCGGCGGTGGCGGCTGGGAGTTCGGATCGAAGCCGAGCGGTACCGTCGCCGACTCGTCCGGGTCACCATTGCCGACAACCAGCGTGCACGGCGTGGCGCTCGTGGCACAGTCGAGTTTCTGTCCTCCCGGACCGAACCCGAAGTCCAGCATCCGCCGAACGTCCGCCCCGGCAAGCAGGACTCCGTCGGGATTCACCGTGGCCTGGGCGTACCGCCCGCACGACGAGAAAGAACTCTGACCGTCGACGAAGGTCCCGCACTCCTGCATGCTGATCGGTCCCGGCGTGAGGCCGGTTCCGAGCACGCCGACCACTTGACGCCAACCGAGATTGGTACTCGGGAACACAACGAGTACCGGCGCCGGAGGAATCGGTGCATTCGGATCGAAGGTCACCGACACCTGAGTGCTCTCGAAGCTTCGCCGGCCTTGGACGAGGAGGAAGCAGGCCGAGCCGCTGTCGACGCAGTCAACGGGGACACCGAAGCGGTTCCCGCTCACACGCCGTTTGATCGTCATCGTGAAGTCGACCGTGCCCGTGGCGTCCGCAATGCCGCCGCCGGAGAAGGCCGTGTACCCACAGCCGCTGCCGGGGGTCGGCGAGGCGCAGTATTGCGCGTTCACGGATTCTCCGGGTCGGTAACCAGTTCCGTGCACGACAACCTGCGCGCGGTACGAGAGGTTCGAGTTGGGAGTGACGGTGACCGCTGGTACCGCCGGCGGCGGAGGCGCGGCGTCGAAGGAGATCGGAACCCGAACACCAAGCGGTCCGGATCCGTTGTTGTCGTAACTCCTCGCCTGGACTGAGCAGCCCGCCGTTGCACAATCTTTGATCACCAAGGCACCCCCGGACCCGTACGTTGCGGCCAGGCGGGTGAGCGTGGTGGTCACGGAGAACGAGCCGATGCTGTCGGCCTGTGAAGAACCCTGGGTATCGAGGTACTCGGGGCAGAACCGATCGGTGTCAGATGCACACTCTGACAACTCGACGTAGCTGCTGGGACCGAAGCCGGTTCCCGCGATCACGACGGATTGCTCGTGGGTGAGTCCGGTGGAGGGGGTGACCGTGAGATGCGGAGGCGCCGGGATCGGCTGATTCGGGTCAAACGCAAGCGTGGCATCCGCGGAGTATTCGAGATCGTCCACACTCTCGGCCCGGACGATGCAGGCCACGGCGAGGCAGTGCGTCGTTGTTCCGAAGCCGTCGTCCACCAGCAAGCGGACCGTGAGCGGCGCCGAGAACGCGCCGTTTCCATCCGCTTGGAGATAGGCACTGGGGCCTGAGCAGTTGACGTCGGACACCGCGCACTCACGAACATAGACATAGCTGTCGGGGAAGAACCCGGTCCCGCTGACGGTGACGGCCTGACCACTGGTCAATCCCGTTGCGGGCGTCACCGTGACCGTGGGCGTCGGTGGCGCCGCGTTCGGGTCGAATCCCAGCGCGTGGCGCGCCAAGACGGTGCCGTTCAAGCTGGCGATGACGAGTTCACAGGTACCGATCGCGGCCGCGCAGTCGACCGGCCCCGTGGACCCGGCGATGACGCGATGCATGGCGGCAGTCGTGCTGATCGCCCCACCGGCATCCGGCACAACAGGCTGCATGCTGCGCGAGTTGCAGTTGTAACTGAGGATCTCACCTGCGATGCACTCGAGGACGTAGACCCGTTGCGTGCCGAGGCCGGTCCCGGTGACCGAAACGGATTGGCCCCGTACGAGGTTGGTATCCGGCGTCACCGACAGTGTGGCCGTGACCGCGGCTGCGGCCCACGCCGCTGAGCGTGCGAGGGTCGGGGTCGGCACCGGCGGGGTCGGGACCGCTGGGTCTGCGGGCGCCCCCGCGGCGTCCACGGCCGCCTTCCACGATTTCCGGGGATCGAGGATTCCCACACCCCTCGCAGCTGCGGGGGGCGCCGGCGCCGCGACTCGCGGCCGGGGTTGGGGCTGGGCCACCGGCTTCGCCGTTGCGCTCGCCGGAGCAACCGAGACGAGCCCGACCACCGAGAGCGCGCACGCGCTGACAGTCCGAACCATTCCTCGCAGCATTCCTGCCCCCTCCCGAAACCGAACTGGGGACGCTACTTGCGGGATCGGGCCCCGGCCAGGGCTTCGGAGCCCGGTTTCACCCCGTCGCGCACTTCTCGCTTCCCGGCGAGTTTGATGTAATCGTGCCGCGCGTCCTACCCCACCCGCAGCGTTTCTGGACACTGGCCAGCGGCGTTATCGAACTCAGCCTCGCAATCGGTCTCTTGGTTCCGCGCACGCGACGCGTCTCGGCGACATCCACGGCGATCTTCTTTGTTGTGGTCTTCCCAGCAAACGTCCAAATGGCGTTCGATTGGCGCTCGCGAGCAGCACCGGAGTTGGTCGCCGCAGTGCTCCGGCTCCCGCCCCAAATCCCACTGACCTGGTGGGCGTGGCGGATCCGGAATCGCACCCCCAAGCCTTCCGTGATGGACGGCGCTCGGCAACCCCGCGAGCGCGCTTGACCTCGACGGTATGTGGTCGAGGTCGTGGCACGCGCCGATCAGGTTCTTCGAGCGCGCGCTCGGCGCTTGCCTTCGTGCATGGCCTGTACGCGCGACACCGGTATCTCGTGGCCTTCGGCGACGAGATCGGCACTCAGGTGTTGCGGCGCAACCATCTGCGCCGCCCACGGATTGGAATCGCCCAAGCGTTCGAGCGCGGTGTGAATCGTGAAATCGGCCGGGCGCACGGCCTCGAGGTCGTCCCATCCCACCGGGTACGACACCACGACCCCGGGCCGCAGGCGAGGACTGAAGCAGGCGATCACGGTCGCGCCACCGACCCGAGTCGAGTCCACGAACACCTTGCCGTCGCGATCGTCTTTGATGAACGCCGTCGTGGCAATCGTCGGATCGAGACGCTCGGTGCGGGCGGCAATGGCACGGGTCGCGGCGGCCGAGTCTCCCGGCGGAGCGCCATCATCGATCGGGACGAACACGTGCAGACCCTTGGCACCACTCGTCTTCACCGCACCCTGCAGGCCGAGATCATCGAGTACCTCGCGCACGAGGCGCGCTACCCATACCACCATGGCGAAGTCACTCCCTTTGGGCGGATCGAGGTCCAACACGAGATGGGTGATGCGATCGAGCCGGTCGGCACGCGCGAGCGCAGGGTGGTATTCGATCGCCCGCTGGTTCCCGAACCACAGCAGCGTGCGGCGGTCGTTACAGAGCGCGTACGCCACCTCGCGTTTCGAGGCCTCCGCCCAGATGCGCACCGTCGGTACCCACTCAGGCGTGTACTTCGGAACGTTCTTCTGCATGAACGCTTCCTGCCCTCGGTGCACTCGAATCACCGACAGTGGCCGGTGTTCGAGTTCGGGGATCATCCGATCACTGACTGCGTCCAGATACTCGATGAGATCGCGTTTCGTCGCGCCCGCGTCCGCGAACAGAAGGGCGTCGAGGTGGGTGAGCTCGACCCCGGCGCGGCTTTCGCCACTGTCCTCGCTCACAGACCCATGCCGATACGGGTGATCGTGTCTTTCACCAACGTCGGCGTCAGTCGTTGCATCAATGCCAGCGCTTGCGCGTCGACGCCAACGAGATAGCGAGCACGCGGAAACGGCGTGGTGAGCGCGCGGCTGATCACTTTGGCGACCTGACTCGGCTCCCCCATCAGCACCTCCATGAGCCGCGTCAACTGGAGCTCACGCGCGTAGGCCGCTTCGTAGCGAGAGCCCGTGTGCCGAGCGATCGCATCGGCGTTGTTCGACCAGATGCCCGTACGAAATCCTCCGGGCTCCACCAACACCACCCGCACACCGTCGCCTGCGACCTCCATTCGGAGCGCATCACTCACCGCTTCGAGCGCGTGCTTCGATGCTTGGTACCAACCGGTCAACGGCGTGGTGGTCCGCCCAAAGATCGACGACACGTTGACAATGCGGCCGCCGCCGTTCGCACGCATCGCCGGGAGGGCCAGACGCGCGAGTCGCATAGGTGCGATCGTCATCGTCTCGAACTGGTGGCGAATGTCGTCGTCATCCACGTCCTCGACCGCACCGGTGTTGGTGTAGCCGGCGTTGTTCACGAGACCGTAGAGATCGAGACCCGCGAGCACCCGACGGCACTCGTCCGCATCGGTGACGTCGAGCACCACCGTTGAGACGTCGACGCCCGCATCGGCGGCCGCGCTCCGCAACCCCTCGGCCTTGGCCTCGGACCGCACGGAACCGATCGAGTGGAACCCGCGCTTCGCAACTTCGATTGCAGTCGCCAGACCGATGCCCGAGTTCGCTCCGGTGGTCAACACGGATTTCATCGCGCGTTTCTCCTCCGCCGACCCGTCTTCGGCCGTCGGCTTGAACAAGGGCGGTCAGGTTCCGATCGGCGCCGTGGGCGTGAACTTCACGGGCAGCCGCTTGATCCCGCCGACGAGCGGCATCCCCATCGCATCGAGCGGCACCGGCTCGCCCGCCAACTCGAGGTCCGGCAACCGGGTGAGGAGTTGACGGAACGCAACGGACAGTTCGCGGCGAGCCAGATGCGCGCCGAGGCAGAAGTGAGGACCGGGCCCACCGAAGCCGACGTGCAGGTTCGGGCTGCGGGTTACGTCGAACTCCTCCGGCCGATCAAATGCCCGCGGGTCACGATTGGCCGCTCCGTAGAGCAGCACCACCTTGTCGCCCTCATGGAACTCGTGTCCGGACACCGTGACGTCGGTGGTGGCGGTGCGACGCATGAAGGTGACCGGCGATGCGACGCGCACGATCTCTTCGACCGCGCTCGACGTCATCGCCTCGAGGTCGTCCATCCAGATCTGGCGCTGCGCCGGGTTCTTCGAGAGCAGATCGACACCGTGGCTGATCGCGGTGCGCGTCGTGTCGTTGCCGGCGACGGCGAGCAGGATGAAGAACGGTGCGATCTCGTTCGGGGCGAGCATCTCCTCCCCCACGTCGTTGTGCACGAGCTTCGAGGTGAGGTCGTCGGTCGGATGCGCGCGCCGATCCTCGGCGATCTCGTTCATGAGATTCGTGAGGCTCATACCGGCGTTGAACATCGCCATCATCGGATCGCCGTCGCCCATGAACTCCAGGTCACCGCCACCAAGGATCACGTTCGTCGCCGTGAGCACCGTGTCGAACTCACTGCGCGGGATGCCCATCATGTCGCAGATCACGAGCAACGGAAACGGTTGCGACAGGACCTTCACCAGGTCCACGTCGCCGTCTTCACAGAACTCGTCGATGACCTCGGTGCAGATCGCGTCCACCGAGTCGAGCACGTTCTGGAGTTGGCGGGGCGTGAACGAGCGGCCGACGATCGCGCGTTGCCGGGCGTGACGAGGATCGTCCATGTTGATGAACGAACCGAAGAAGTCGAGCGCTTCCGCCGGGAGATCGGGAATGGCAACGGCGCCCTTTCCCGAGCAGAACTCCTTCGGGCGCTTGCTGATGTCGACGAGTTCCGCGAAGCGAGTGACGACGTCGAACGTCTCGGTCTCGCCGGTCAGCATGTTGTTGAAGGACGCCCGGGCAAACGGGCCCGCTTCCCGAATCGGGATGAACTCCTGCATCCGATCGGCGAGCGGTTGACGCCAGAACTGTGGATCCATCAACCGGGTGTCGGTGCTCATACCCATGCTCTCGTCGGTCGGGCGGTGGCGGCCAAGTTAGCGAGACGACCTGGCGCACGGTGGTCTCCGGCCTCCGGAAAGCGACGTTCGGCACCTCGTTCGCGCTGCGGTCAGGCTGCCTCGGCCGAGAGTGAGCGGAACGCGTAGGGTGCGCGCACCGGAGCACACCACAAGGAGATCCCCAATGACCGTTCAAGCACTCGAGCAGGCAATTACGTCGACGCGAGGCGTCCTCGCCGGGGTGTCTCCAAACCAGCTGGACGGTCCGACGCCGTGCGCGCAATGGAAGGTCAGCGACCTCATCAACCACATCGTCGGCGGCCAGCACTTCTTCACCGCCGGCGTCACTGGCCAACCGCCGTCAGCTGACGAGCAGGACTTTGCGTCCGGCGACTATCTCGGCGCGTTCGATGCCGGCGCGAAGACCTGCGTCGACGCGTTCAGCGCCGACGGCGTGATGGAGAAGATGTTGACCTTGCCCTTCGGTCCGATGCCCGGTGCCGGCTTCGTGGGCCTGGCCGCCACCGACACCTTCACCCACGGTTGGGACCTCGCGAAGGCCACCGGCCAGGACACTGCACTTGCGCCGGAGCTGGCCACCCAACTCCTTGCCGGTGCTCGCCAGATGATCCAGCCGGCCTTCCGTTCCGAGGAAGGCACCGTGTTCGGCCCCGAGCAGGCAGCACCAGCCGGCGCGAGCGATGCGGACCAGTTGGCGGCGTTCCTCGGTCGCACCGTCTGAACCCACGCCACGAGTCAGCGCGCCGTCTCCGGCGCGCTGACTTCAGCGGCGGTTCGCAAAGTACTTCTTGTAGTTCTCAGCCGCCTGCGCCAGCGCGGGATCCGCGTCGAGCTTGGGCTGCATCTTCACCCATGCGGCCGCGCGCTTCGCCGGGATGTACTCGGTGGGCCAGTTGCCTTCGTGTGGGCGGTAGCTCTTCAGCACGTTGCGAGCGACGGTCACCTTGTGGACCTCGTCCACGCCGTCGGCCAGACCCATCGTGGGCGCCGCTGCGTACATCGCTTGGATCGGCGTGAGGTCCGTGGTGCCGAGCGACCCGAGAATGTGCAGCGCCGTGGCCGACACGTCCTGGAGCACCTTCGCCATCGTGTACTTCACCGCGGCGATGTCGGTGCGGCACTCCTGCGTGGAGGTGTTGTCGATCTTCCACGCGGTCTCGAGCACGAAGAGTCGGAGCATCCGGATCTGCGCGTAGGAGTCGGCGATCTTCTCCTGCACCATCTGGTGCTCACCGATGATCTTCCCGTGCGACTCGCGACTGAGCGCCCGCTCGCACATCATGTCGAACGCGAGCTTGCACTGCGCGATGGTCCGCATCGCGTGGTGGATGCGACCGCCGCCGAGCCGACGTTGCGCGAGCACCTTGGCGCCGTCTTCCGGACCGAGCAGATGGTCCAGGGGGATGCGCACCTCGTTGTAGATGATGTGGTTGTGGTTGCGCGGCTCGGGCTGGATCTCCACCCCCGGCGTCTGACGCGGGACCACGAACATGCCGTTCGTGCACATCACGAAGAGAATGTCGGCGACGCGGCCCGCGCTCGTGAACCACTTCTCGCCGTTGATGACCCACTCGTCGCCGTCGCGGGTCGCGTACGTCTTGAACAGGTTGGGGTCCGACCCACCTTGGGGCTCGGTCATCGAATAGGCCGAGAACATGTCCTGGTTGATGAGCGGCGTGAGCCATCGCGCCTTCTGCTCGTCGGTGCCGTAGGCCGCGAGCATCTCCATGTTCCCGGTATCGGGCGCGGCCGCGCCGAACAGCTGGGGAGCGGAGCCGTACCGGCCGATCACTTCGTTGAGGAGACCGAGCTTGAGCTGGCCGAATCCGGGGCCGCCGAGTTCCTCATCGAGGAAGATGGCCCACAGACCTTGGTCCTTGACCTGCTGCTGGAGGGTCCGCACGTACGCCTTGACCACCGGGTCGGGCGACCGCACTGCGTGCGGAAAGACGTAGTCGAGCGGCTCAACCTCTTCCCGGCAGAACTCCTCGACCCAGTCCAGCTTCTTCTGGAACTCCGGGTCGGTCGAAAAATCCCACGCCATGACGCCTCCAACATCGATCCGAGCGCCCAAGTGCGCTCGTCATCAAGGAGGCGTTTCCTACCACGTGCGCGAAACCGGCGTCGTCCCGCTCATGCCGCGCCGGTCTCCTCAGGCAGAGACGTCGGCCGAGCCGGGGTGGGTCATGTCGATCGGCACGACGATCCGGTCGAACAACGCTTCCGAGACGCCGTTGGCGAGCGCAGCGACCTTGAGGGTCGTGTCATGGTCGATCGCGTGGTGCGCGATCGTCGAAGCCTGGTCGTACCCGATGATCGGCGAGAGCGCCGTCACCATCATGACGGAGTGTTCGATGTTCTCGGTGATACGAGACTCGTTGAGCTGCGCGCCCTCGATCATGAAGGTGCGGAACCGGCCGCACATGTCGGCCATGATCCGCGCCGAGTGCAGGAAGTTGCTGATGATGATCGGCCGGAACGCGTTCAGCTGGAAGTTGCCTTCCGCGCCACCCATCTGTACCGCAACGTCCGAGCCCATGATCTGGATACACACCATCAGCATCGCTTCGGCCTGCGTGGGATTCACCTTGCCCGGCATGATCGACGATCCGGGCTCGTTCGACGGCAGCACGAGCTCCATGAGCCCGGTGCGCGGACCGGATCCGAGCCACCGGAGATCGTTGGCGATCTTGAACAACGTGACCGCCGCGGTCTTGAGGCTCGCGTGCGCGCGCACCATCCGATCGAGCGTGCCCTGCGCGGTGAACTTGTTGGTGGCGGTGACGATCGGGAACCCGGTCAGCTCCGACAACGCGGCGGCGACGTCTTCACCGAAGCCGGCGGGCGCGTTGAGTCCGGTACCGACCGCGGTCCCACCCATCGCGACCTGCAGCAGCCCGGCGATGCTGTGCTCGATCTCCGCGATGGCATCGTCGAGCGCGCCCACGTAGCCCGACCACTCCTGGCCGACGGTCAGCGGCGTGGCGTCCTCCAGATGCGTCCGACCGATCTTGACCACCGTCGCCCACTGCTGCGCCTTCGTGTCGATGGCGTCGCGGAGGGCGCGAAGCGCGGGAAGCGTTCTCGTCGTCGTCATTTGGTACGCCGCGATGTGCATCGCGGTCGGGAACGTGTCGTTGCTCGACTGGCCCATGTTGACGTGGTCGTTCGGGTGCACCGGCGTCTGCGAGCCGAGTACACCGCCCACGAGCTGGATGCACCGGTTCGAGATGACTTCGTTCACGTTCATGTTCGATTGCGTGCCCGAGCCCGTCTGGAAGACGTACAGCGGAAACTCCGCGTCGAGCGCGCCGCTGATGACCTCGTCGCTCACGCGCTGAATCAGGTCCGCTTTCCACTGCGGCAACCGACCGGCGCGCGCGTTGACGATGCTCGCGGCCTTCTTCACGTGGCCGTAGGCGTGGTACACCTCGGCCGGCATGCGGTCGTCACCGATGTTGAAGTGCGTGAGGCTGCGCTGGGTCTGCGCGCCCCAGTAACGATTGGCGGGGACGGGAACCGCGCCGAGACTGTCGAACTCGTGGCGCGTGCCGGTGGCGTCCAACCCGATCGGATGATCTCGGACTTCGGGGACATCGTCCACCGGTCCGGCCGGTGCGGGGGTCGTGTCGACAACTGCAGTCATGGGGATCCTCTGGCCTTCGGAGAAGTGGGCGCTCGCGTGCGATCAGGTCTTGCGTGCGATCAGGCGGCGATGACGGTCCGGTAGACCGGCCACCATTCGGCGCGGCGCACGGCCTCGACCGGGTTCTCGATGTCGGCCTGCGCCAGGCCTTCAGCTTGGGCTCGCTTCACCACGTCGACTGCCACCGTGCTGGACGTCGCCCGCAGGTACTGGTTCGACGGGAGGAGTGCGGCCCCCGGCGCCGTCGTATCGGCTTGGCCGGCGACGGCGAGCGCTGCGGCGCGGATCATTTCGTCGGAGATCCTCGACGCGCGAGCGACGATGACACCCAGGCCGAGTCCGGGATAGAGCGCCGCGTTGTTCGCTTGGCCGATGCGGTGGACGATGCCGTTGATCTCGACGTCGTCGAAGGGCGAACCGGTGGCAACCAGCGCCCGACCGTCGGTCCAGGTGAGGATTTGCTTCGGCGTTGCTTCGGCCAGGGGAGTCGGATTCGAGAGTGGGAACACGATCGGGTGATCCGTGTGCGCGGCCATGCCCTTGACGATCGCTTCGGTGAACCGGCCCGGTGTGGTGGACGTACCGATGAGGATGGTCGGCTTCACCTGGGCGACGACCTCGGCGAGGTCGATGATCCCCGAGGCGCGCTCCTCTTGGAGCGTGGCCATCGCGGGCCACCGCATTGCGTCCGCGGTATCGACAACTGGGGCCGTGAGTGTCCACCCGGCGACGTCGGCCTGCGGCTTCGCGTACGGCCGCTGGTAGTCGAGGAGGTCGTCGTTCATGTCGGCGGTCAACAGACCCGGGAGGTCGACGATGTGGATGCGTGCAATCGCGTCGGCCTCGGAGAGTCCGTCGCGGACCATCTGGTCGCGAATCTGGTCGGCGATGCCACAACCCGCGGTGCCTCCGCCGAGGATCACGACGCGCTGGTCGGTCCACGCCGTCCCCGCGACCTTCAGCGCGTTGTACAGGCCCGACATCGTGATCGCACCCGTGCCCTGCATGTCGTCGTTGAACGTCGCGCAGGTGTCTCGGTAGCGGTCGAGTATACGCCGACAGTTCGTCGAGCCGAAGTCCTCCCAGTGCAACAGCGCGTTCGGGAAGAGTTTGCGCGCCGCCTGCACGTAAGCGTCCACGAACGCGTCGTAGCGCTCGCCGCGCACCCGGCCGTGCCGGTTGCCGATGTAGTCGAGATCGTTGAGCAGCATCTCGTTGTCGGTGCCGACGTCGAGCACGATCGGGAGTACGCGATGCGGATCAACGCCCGCGGCCGCGGTGTAGACCGCGAGCTTGCCGATCGAAATGTCGATACCGCCCGCACCCCAGTCGCCGATACCGAGGATCTCTTCGGCATCGGTCGCGACGATGAGGTCGATCTCGTCTGCCGTCGCGCCCGTCGCCGCGAGCGCCGCTTCGACCCCGTCGACGTCGTCGATGCTCAGGAAGACCCCGCGCGGTCGCGAGTACACCTCGCTGAAGTTCTCGATCGCCTCGCCCACCGTCGGGTCGTACGCCACCGGCAGCATCTCAAGAAGATGGTGCTGCATCAGCGCGTAGAACAGCGTGACGTTCGTGTCGTGCAGGCGCAGGAGGTAGAGGTGCTTGTCCAGGTCGGTCGCGTGTTCGGAGTAGTGGATGTACGCCTGCTCCACCTGCTGCGCCAGCTCCATCGGCGCGGCTGTCGGCACCAAGCCCACAAGCCCGAGGCCCTTTCGCTCCACCTCGGAGAAGGCCGCGCCCTTGTTCAGCGCAGGGTTCCGCAGGACGTCATAGCCCCGGGATTCGGTCTCGAAGACGGTCTCGCCGTCACGGGTGATCACTCGGACGTGGCGTGAGTTCATGCTCGACCTTCGGCAAATCGCCGCGGCGGCTTGACCCAAAAACCGTCACGGGCCGGCACTGCGTGCCGGCCCGCCTGACGATGGCGGTCAGCCGGCGTAGCCCATGATCGCCTTGGTCTCGAGGTACTCCTCGAAACCGAGCGCACCCCACTCGCGACCGTTGCCCGATTGGCGATAGCCACCGAACGGTGCATTGAAGTCCGGACCGGCACCGTTGACGTGCACGTTGCCGGTTCGGATCCGGCGGGCCATCGCCTTGGCGCGATCAGCCGAACCGGAGATGTAGCCCGACAGGCCGTAGACTGTTTCGTTCGCAATACGGACCGCGTCGTCGTCGTCTTCGTAGCCGATCATCACGAGCACCGGACCGAAGATCTCCTGCTGGGCGATCGCCATGTCGTTGGTGACGTGCGAGAACACGGTCGGCTGCACGTAGTACCCGGTCTCGAGTCCCTCGGGCTTGCCCGGCCCACCGACCTCGAGCTTGGCGCCCTCGCCGATACCCTTCTCGATCAGTTGCTGGATGCGGCTGTACTGGGTCTCCGATACGACCGGGCCGATGGTGATGCCGTCGGCACGCGGGTCGCCGACCACCACGTTCTTCGCCGCCGCGGCCGCGATCGCCGCGGCTTCGTCCATCCGCGACGCGGGGACCAGCATGCGCGTGGGCGCGTTGCACGACTGACCCGAGTTCGTACACATCGACGCCATGTCCCTGGCGATGACTTCGGCGAAGTCGGCGTCGTCGAGGATGATGTTGGCCGACTTCCCACCGAGCTCCTGGGCCACGCGCTTCACCGACGGTGCGGCGGCACGGGCCACCTCGATACCGGCGCGGGTCGAACCCGTGAACGACACCATGTCGACGTCCGGGTGCGCGGCCAGCGGCGCACCCACATTGACGCCATCACCGTTGACCAGGTTGAACACGCCGGCCGGAACACCGGCCGCGTCGAGAATCTCCGCGAACAGGATGGCGTTCAGGGGGGCGACCTCGGACGGCTTCAGCACCATCGTGCAGCCGGCGGCGATCGCAGGACCGACCTTGCAGGCGATCTGGTTCAGCGGCCAGTTCCACGGCGTGATCATTCCGCAGACCCCGATCGGCTCCCGGGCGACGAGCGTGGTGCCCAACATGTGTTCGAACTCGAAGTCGGCGAGCACTGCCCGCGCGGTGGCCAAGTGACCGAGCCCCGCGGCGGACTGCGCGATCTGGGCCAACCACAGCGGTGCACCGACTTCCTGGCTGAGGATGTCGGACAACTCCTCCATCCGGCCGGCGTAGACGCCGATGATGCTGTCGAGCAGGGCGAGGCGCTCGTCCTTGCTGGTGAGCGAGAACGTTTCGAACGCGGCCTTGGCCGCGGCGACCGCGGCGTCGACGTCGTCGGCACCGCCCATCGCGATCGACTCGATCGGCTGTTCCGTGGCCGGGTTGATCACCGCAAGCGTGTCACTGGTGAGCGGGGCGACCCACTGACCGTTGATGTAGAACTGCTGGGCGTGGTCCACGGGGTTCTCCTCAGGGGGTCCGGCAAGCCGGAGATCATTCGAAACTTCTCGACCAAGCACGATAGGTGACAACGGCCCTTCACGCTGCGGCGCCTCTTCGCTCGCCCTCGTAGTCTGGCTCGCGGTGATCCTGATCGATGCGAGCGGCCTACGGGCATCCCGGCCCAACCGTCCCCTCTTCACGGATCTTTCGTTGACGCTCAGCGACGGCGACCGGATCGGAGTCGTCGGCCTGAACGGCTGCGGCAAGAGCACGCTGCTCAGCATGCTGAGCGGCGAACGCGAACCGGAAGCCGGCGTCGTCCGCCGTGGTCGCGGTGCCCGCATCGGCGCTTTGGCCCAGTTACCGGAACTTCGGCGAGGCCAAGTCCGCGCGGTGGTCTGCGACGGCCTGGACGGGCAGGAGTGGCAAGGCGAGGCCATGCTGGACCGGCTGGGCATGGCCGGCATGCTCGACGTCTCCACCGACGAACTCTCCGGCGGCCAGAAGAAACGAGTCGCGTTGGCCGCGCTCCTCGCCCGTGAGTGGGATGCACTGATCCTCGACGAGCCGACCAACCATCTCGACCTCGACGCCATCGCCTTCCTCGAGACGTGGCTGGCAGACTTCGGCGGTGGGTTGCTCCTGGTGACCCACGACCGTCACGTGCTCGACCGGGTGACCACCAAGGTTCTGGAGATCGACCGAGGTACGGGGTACCTGCACGTGCCGCAGAGCCGGACGGCCGGTTCCGGCTACGCCGCGTACCTAGCGGCGCGCATCGAGCGTGAGGAAAACGCTGCCGCCGCGGAACAGACGCGGAAGAACCTCGCCCGACGCGAACTCGCATGGCTCCGGCGTGGCGCACCCGCGCGATCCACCAAGCCGAAGGCCCGCATCGACGCGGCCAAGGCGATCATCGAACGCGGCCCCCAAGCCAGCGCACGCGAGGGTGACATCGGCCTCTCGTTGGGGAGCTCGCGCCTCGGGTCACGCGGCGTGGAACTTCACGACGTCGCCTTTGCCTGGCCCGACGACTCGCGCCTCGTGCTCGAGCACGTCAACCACATGTTCGAACCGGGAGATCGCGTCGGCATCGTCGGCGCGAACGGTGTGGGCAAGAGCACGCTGCTCGATCTCGTGGCCGGGCGCCGCCACCCCACCCACGGCGTGGTCGACATGGGCACCACCGTCAAGATCGGCTACTACGACCAACTCGGACAGGACCTCGACGTCAACCAACGCGTTCGTGACGCCGTCGCGGGCAACAAGGGTGCACCGTCGGTCGAGGACGGGAAGTTGATGCGCCGTTTCTGGTTCGACGACGACACCCAGATGGCGCCGATCGGAACGCTCTCCGGCGGCGAGCGCCGGCGCCTCCAACTCCTGCTCACGCTGGTCGAACAACCGAATGTGCTGTTGCTCGATGAACCCACGAACGATCTCGACCTCGACACCCTGCGCGCGCTCGAGGAGTTCCTCGACGACTGGCCGGGCATCGTCGTGGTCGTCAGCCACGACCGGGTCTTTCTCGACCGCACTGTCGAGGAAGTGCTCGCGATCGACCCACACGGTCACGCGAGCATTGTCCGGGGTGGGGTCACCGGGTGGCTGACGCAACGAACCCAGCAGGCGTCATCTGCGGTCGCGCCGATGCGCGGATCACCGGCGACCGCACCGACGCCGGCCGCACGTGCCGCGTCGAAGAAGAGCCCAAGCACGTTGCGGCGCCAGCTCGATGTGGCCGAGCGCGAACTCGCGAAGGCCGTGGCCGTTCACGATCAGTTGCAGGCCGAGATGCACTCGGCTGGTGCCGACCACGAAACGTTGGTACGGCTCAGTTCCGAACTCGCGGCGTCCCAGACCCAGGTCGACACCGCGGAGGAACGGTGGTTGACCCTCGCCGACCAAGCCGAGTCAATCGGCATGAACATCTGAGCCGCGTCGGACCGCGCCAGATCGGCGCGTGGCGTCGTGGCAGGACCGTTACGGCGCGAGTTGGTAGGTATCCATGAGACTCGATGCCTCATCCCACACGGCGGCGAAGCGGGCCGGATCCACGTGCGGGCGCACCACCATCTGCACCGCGAACGCGGCCTGCTTGTCTGATGTCGCCGACGTGCCGTGGAGTCGGGTCGCGCCGGCCGAGAAGTCACGAACGAACACGTCGAAGATCTGCTCGGTGACCGCTTCCCCGATCCCGTGGAGTTCCACGTTCTCCAGGATGAGTTGTCCATAGACCACGAGTGAGAACAGCTCTCCCAGCGCGAGCAGGAAGTCGACGTCGGTGGCCTGGGATCCTTCGGGGGCCGCGGCCTCAAGCATCGAGCGGAACGTCTCGACTTGGCCACGGAAGACGTTCACGTTCGGGGAGTCGAACCGATCGAACGTCACGGCCCAATGGTGAAAGCGGATCTTGGCGAGTCCACGCGTCGGCGCCTGATGGAAGAGGTAGTCGTCATTGACGGCGTCGTGGCGCACCGGCACCTCGGGGTACTCCTGCGGAGCGAAGAAGTAGTTCGCCATGAACTTCACGATCAGGGCGATGTTCACGTGCACGGTGCCTTCGAGCTTGGGCAACGCGCGGATGTGGCGCGCCGCCATGTTGAAGTAGGTGTCGGCTTCGAAGCCCTTGGCGGCGATCACGTCCCACAACGCGTCGATCACGCGCTCGCCTTCGGTCGTGACCTTCATCTTCACGAGCGGGTTGTACAGCAGGTACCGACGATCGTCGTCGGACGCCGAACGCATGTAGTCGTTGGCCCGCATCGCGAAAAGCTTCATCGCGGTCAGGCGGGCGTAAGCATCGACGAAGAGTTGACGGACGTGGCCGAAGTCGGTGACGAGTCCGCCGTAGAGCTGGCGGTGGCCGGCGTGGTCGATCGCTTCGTGGAATGCGTGCGTGCAGATACCGATCGACGCCCAGCCGAGGTTGTACTTGCAGACGTTGATCGTGTTCAACGCCACGTTCCACGCCTCGGGGCCTCGCACCACGATGTCGGCGTCGGTGATCGGATAGTCGCGGAGCGAGAATGCGGACACGAACATCGGCGAATGCACCGTGTTCTTCTCGAGTTCGTACGCCGGGTGCTGCGACTCAACAACGAAGAAGACGTACTCGGCCTCCGCCTCCGGGTCATTGTTCGCGATTTTGCCGAACACCGAGACGAGCGCGGCCTCGTTCCCGTTTCCGATGTAGTACTTGCTGCCGCTCGCGACGTAGGTGCCGTCACCGGTCGGGGCGAGCGTCATCTCACTCGAGTAGATATCCGCGCCGTGTTCCTTCTCGGACAGTCCGAAGGCGAAGATCCCGCCCTCGCGCAGTAGCTCCGCCGTCCGGCGCTTCAGCGCCTCGTTCTCCCCCATGAAGATCGGTCCGAGACCGAGCATCGAGACCTGCCAGGCGTACCAGTAGCCGAGGCTGTAGAAGGCAGTGATCTCACTGAAGTGGCAGTTCCGCCACGTGTCCCACCGGGCGTCGTCGCCGCCGTAGGCCGCAGGAGTCATCAGGGTTGCAAAGGCCTGCGACTCGGCAAGGAAACGACAGAAGTCCTCGGACCAGACCCCGGCGTTGTCCTCCGAGGTGATCCGGTCCTTTCCGAGCGACTCGAAGTAGGCGATGGTCGCCTCCATCAAGTTCCGCGAGCCGGTGTCAAGCTCACCAGCCGAATAGGCGTGCGGGTTGAGCAGGATCCCCGGATGTGCACCGCTCATTGTCGAGTCTCCTCGGTCCAAGGTGGTCGCCATCGCGGTACCGACGGCTCCGGTGTCGCGGCGTGCGGTGCAGTATTGCCGAAGGGACGCGACCGCCCGCTGAGCGAATACCCGAGCCAACAGTACGGGCGACGATCTCCTGGAGATGGGCCTGTACGACGCCGCGCTACGTCATCGCGTTTGGAACGCTCGGGTGCTCGGCATCCCATACTCTCGTGGCCGTCTCGTCTCGGGCTTGCAGCTCCCGGAACGCGGCGAGTCCGTACAGGAAGACCGCGGTGGCAACGGCGAAGAAAATCACGGTACCAATCGCAAAGAGCGTGATCTGGCTCATCGTGGGCTCCGTTCTCCGGCGAGGAGGAGCGCGCCGAGGGACTGAATCGACGGGACCCAGATGCCAACGAAGATGCCCGCGCTCTTGTCGTCGGCGATGAAGTAGAGGTACACCGAGAGCAAGAACGACGCGAACGCCGCCCCGAGCAAGATGACCTTGAGCATGGCGGTCGGTTTGGTCCCCGATTGGGTCGAGAGTGTCTGCATTGGAATCTCCTTCTTGGGAAAGGTGGTGCCCGGCGGTGGGGTCTCCCACCTGCACCTCGTGTGAAGTGTGTTTGACCGAGCTTATTTTAGCACTAAACTGACCGGAATGCAAGACACCTCGTACGATCCGCCGCCGATGCCCGACGACGACACCCTTCTCAGCCTCCGCGCCGCCGCCGATCAGCTCGGCGTTCACTACATGACCGCGTACCGGTACCTGAGGCTCGGGACGCTGCCCGCCAAGAAGGTGAAGGGCGTCTGGCAGGTCCGCATGGGTGACCTCAGAGCTGTCGCTGGTCGCGAGCAGCCACGGCCGGGACCAGGAGGAATCCGCTGGGGCCCCTACCGAAGTCAGCTGCGCGACCGACTGACGTCTGGCGATGAGCCCGGCGCGTGGTCCGTGATCGAGCGGGCGCGCGTCTCCGGCGCGTCGCCCGAGGACATCCACCTGCAGCTGATCGCACCGGTACTGCGCGTCATCGGCGACGCATGGAACGTTGGCGACCTGGACATCGCCGCCGAGCACCGTGCAACCGGTGTCGCGCAGCGTCTCATCGGACGCCTCGGCCCCTCGTTCGCTCGGCGCGGCCGCAAACGCGGAACCGTCGTCATCGGCGGCGCGTCCGGCGACCACCACTCCATCCCGCTCGCGATTCTCGGCGACATCCTGCGCGGGCGCGGCCTGTTCGTGGTCGACCTGGGTGCCAACACCCCGCCCGACTCCTTCCTCCAGTCCGCGCGGGAACACGACGATGTGATCGCGGTCGCGATCGGTGTTGGGTGTGATCAGAGCATCGAACCGGCGCGCCGGGCCGCCGGACTGCTTCACGAGCAGATTCCCGGCATCCACGTGTTCGTCGGCGGACCAGCCGTGACGAGCGAGCGTGCCGCCCGCGCCATCGGCGCTGACGAGTACGGCGCGACTGCGGTCGACGTCGCCGATCGCTGCAACGAACTCGCAGGCAGTTGACGGCAGTGCGCGTGCTCTCCAGCTGGCGAGCACTCCCTCGATGATCGCGTCGATGATCTGGTCGCCCACGAGCGAGTACGATGAGTAGGTCACGCGCGCCGCGAGTGGCCTGCTCTGGACCCTGGCAGCGTCTCCGATCGTCATGGAGGTGCTCACGATGTGGTCTGACAGTGCCGGGCGGAGGCACCAACTCGACGCTCCCGATCACGGTTCCTTCACCATCGGCCGCGTCGCCATCGAGGTCGGTGGAGACATCGACATCGCGACCGCACCCCGGTTCGCGAAGTTCCATCCCGGCGCGCGTCCTCCAGCCGGCGGTTGGATGGACGAGATGTCGATCCCGAACCCTGCCGCGATAACGCCTCGACGCGCACCGTGGAGATCCGGTACCGGCGCCTGTCCGATCACGAAATGACCATCCCCGGCACTCACGACCAGCGCGGAGCGATAGAGGTCGCACCTGGGCCTTCGGCCCGCAGCCGCCGAAATCGCCTCGAACAGCCGGCCGCTGATCCGCACGACGTGCGCGCCGGCACCGAGCGGTATCCAGTACAGGTCGATCGACCTTTCACGCTCAGCCATCCGGAACCCCGCGCGGTCGCAACTGTCAGCGATGGTTGCTGGATGCGATCACGACTCGTCGGGTACGAGGTGGTGCGCAGCGATGCGGGGATCGGCGACGAAGTCGCCGATGGTCACCCCGAGCATGATGATGAATCCGATCAGTGCTGCGATCGCGGCGTACAGCGCCAACGTGCTCACCACGGACCAACCCCATGCGTAGAGGAGCAATCCGCGAAGCGTCTCACCTTTGAACAGGGTGGCCACCTGACCGGTCAGCTTGGCGTCGGTTGGCGCAGCACGGGACAGCTCGCTCACCTGCGAATACGTCTTACCGCCGGCCACCGCCTTCAGGTGCGCCGCGATGAATTGGTTGGCGTAGGCCTTGGCCTTCGGGCCGGTGTCGACCTTCTCACCCGCGTACTGCTGCAGCCCCGGGAACTCCGTGGGGGCCAGCGCCGGCGAGCCCTTGGCCGGGAAGGAAATGTCCTGGGCACCCAACTGGGAATGCACCATGTCGAGCCCGAAGTTCGCACCGTAGAACAAGAGCGCAGAGCCGACTCCGAGAATCAGACACAGAATGATTTCGACGACCCGGCGGGTCGCGACAAAGCCCAACATTGTGCGAGGGCGCCGGGTCTTCGGTGACGCACCACCCGAACCTCCCGGTGCCGAATTGGCGCCGACGGGCGTCGGCGCGATGTCGGTAGCTGCATTCATTGCGGACTCCTCGTAGCGAGCGCGATCGACATCAGCATCGAATGGTTCGGTTGAGCGCAACAGGGCCACAAGTCACTTCGTGATGACCAAACCGTTGAACGGTTCCACGGATCGCCCGGAAATGACCTCGCCCCGCAGCGTCACCACGTCCGAAGCCCCCGTCACGGCCCAGGGTCGCAATGGGAGCGGTCCGAGCCGATCCAGCGCCGGGCCTTCCGTCACCGCGAGGCGGCCGGTGATCAGCACGCTCCAGCCGGTATGAGCGAACCCGTCGTACGCGTCGACCTCGAAGCAGGCAACCGCCTGGAGGCGCGCGGCGTCGAGCTTCTGGCCCGGTTCGGTTCGGAACACAACGTCTCGGCCGATCAACACGAAGTTGATCGGGAAGATGACCGGCATGGCTCGGGCGCTGAACCCGATCCGGCCGATCGACGCGCCCCCGACGAGGCGCAGACACTGCTCTTCGTCGATGACCGCAATCCCCTGATGGGCGGAGTCGGATGTATCGGGCGGCATCGGGTCAGCGTGCGACTCGGCCGTGCGATTCGCTAGAGCACTTGGTCCCACCGTTGCAGATGGGGACCTTCTGCTCTAGGTGCGCTTCGGTGCACCATGAACGTCGACCCTCACTCGCGACCGAGCGCCAGTCAAGGAGCAACCATGAAGGCAATCGTGTACCACGGCCCCGGTCAACCTTCGTGGGAGGAGGTCCCACTGCCGACGATTCACGCCGACACCGACGCAATCGTTCGCGTCGACGCCACCACGATCTGTGGCACTGATCTCCATATCTTGAAGGGCGACCTCCCGACGGTCACCGACGGCAGAATCCTCGGCCATGACCGACGAGGGTTCGATCGCGCCTTGGACGCGTCTGCTTGAGATCTGGTGTTGACGCTTGCGGCTACGATCCCGTGCGTAGGGGGAGCGGTTTCTACCGGTTTGCGGCCGCGGTGCCTCGCGCTCGTTCTGGTGTCGTTGGTGGTGTTCGCTGCGTGCGTGCCGGTGTACCGGCCACTGCCGGATACCGATCTCGTCGACGCGCCGAGTTTCCATTCGAGGCTGGCGGGTTGTGGCGAAGCGGCTGCGACGGTCGTGGTGACTGCGGATACCCATCTTGATCCATCGTGTGAGTACGTGGGTGTGGTGATCACCGCGTCGAACGTGACGCTCGATTGTCGTGGCGCGCGCATCGTCGACGCGGATGGCAGCCACACGTTTGGTATCGAGATTCGTACTGCTGCGGATCAGGGGCTGACGGGGGTGCGGGTGCGCAACTGTTTCGTCTCGGGTTTCCTCAACGACCTGCGGGTGCAGCGCACGGGTTTCAAGACTCTGGCTGCGGGCGCGGAGTACGACCATCCGACAATGGATATCCGGATCGAGAACAGTTGGTTCCACGATGCGCGTGGGAGTGGTGTCTTTGTTGATGGATACGTGACCGGTGTGACGTTGCACCGAGTCGAGGTCCGCGGTGCGGGCAGCGTTGGGGTCTACCTCGAGGCCGGTTCGAAGGACAACGTGATCGAGGCCAGCTACGTCCACGACAACGGATACCGCGACACGGGTCCCGCGTGGGTACCGATCACGTTCGGCGGAGTGCAGTTCCGTTACGTCAGCACTGGTCGTGAAGGGATCGCGGTCGACGGGTCGCGCAACAACGTGATTCGCGACCACTGGATCGTGCGCAACTCGGCGGGCGGTGTCTTCCTCTACAAGAACTGTGGTGAGAACGCGACGAGCGAACCGGCGCCGTGGTGGCAACGTCGGTATGGCGCCGAAGGCAACGTCATCGCTGGCAACGTGATGACCGACGAACCAACGGGCGTGTGGTTGGGTTCGCGCATGAGCGAGAACCAGTACTTCATGGATTGCAGTGATCCCGCGTACGTGAGTTCGGGCGTCACCCGCATCTACCGCGATAGCGCCCCCGACAACACGGTGCAACACAACCGCTTCGTGAACGTCGAACACGGCGTGCGGGTGGAGGATGACAAGAACGTCGTCACCGCGAACTCCTTCACCGGCGCGGGGACCGATGCGGTGGTAATCGGAGCCAACGCCCGCACTGATGTCCTCCACGAACCGACGCGAGCGACACGAGTGACGGGCAATGTGTCGACGCTTGCCAACCCGAGCGCGTTCTGGTGGGCGTATGGCGAAGCCGACACCGTGTTCACGGGCAACGAGACCAACCGCCAGCCGGCGGTGTTCACGCAGAGCACGCCGATCCCGATCGATGCGTTCCTTTTCGCCAAGAAGATCTGGGTGCCCTGAACGCCAGTGTTCAGGGCACGCCAGCGTCGGTGCGGAACGCCGACGAAGTGGCCGTGTTCCTCAGAGGTGCGTCGGGTCAGCGCCTCTTCCCGGCGCTACATCTCGCGATCCACACCGGCGACTGAGATCGCTTGCGCGCGGAGTCGTTCGCGGAGGTGCCAGTCAGCATCCGCTTGCTCCATGGCCAACTCGACCAACGCCTCATGATCGAGACTCGCGACAAACGCCCGTATATCGATGTCTTCGTCGACGAGCGCGGCGCGCCGGGAACTCCGCGAGGTTGGCGCCGGTCCTGCGACGTCGAGAGCGACCGCCACGCAGTGCTTCCTGGGTCCATTCGTCCGGCATCCCACGATTGTGTCCGCTCAGCCGCGCGAACTCAGCTCTTCGGGTTGGCGCCTTCATCGTCGATGCCGCCTACCGGTACGCGTGGATCGTCGACCTACGTACTCCCCCGTCTCGGCGCGGTCTCGCTCCGTTCCCTACACGCCAATCATCTCGACGACCTCTACAACCACTTGCTCTCGGGCGGCAGCAAGGACGGAGGACCACTCGCGCCCAAGACAGTGCATGAGGCGCACCTCGTCGTACGCAACGCGCTCGATCTCGCAGTGCAACGCGATCGGCGCTGGCCAACCTGCGCATACGGGTATGCAACGGCGATCGGTAGCGTACGACCGTGACAACACTACGCCGAAGAGACACCGGTGTGACCGAGATCCTCGATGGAAACGTCAACGCGTTCGACCGGCTCCGTCCCCCTGGCTCGCCGCTCACTCTCCCAGACGCACAACAGCTCGTCGTCGACACGATCGAACGGATGGAACGCGCCACCCGCGGGCACATCGCCGTCGCCGACGCGCTCCTGCGGATCGCAGCCGATCGCGTCGGCAACGATCGACCCATCCGAATTCTCGAAGTCGCCTCGGGAAGCGGCTGGCTCTTACGCAACCTCTGGACCCGAGCCGCTCACCATCGGATCGGGATCGAACTCACCGGCAGCGATCTCAACCCAAACCTCGTCGCTTCGATGCAACGGCGATTCACGACCGCCGACATACCCCTCGAAGTTCGCGTCGCGAACGCCTGCTCCATGACGGACGGCGCCGACGGCAAGTACCACATCGCCATCATCAACTTCACGCTCCACCATCTCCCAGAACGCGACGCACCAGCGGCGCTGCGCGAACTCGATCGCGTGTCAGGCGGCGGAATGATCCTCGTCGACGCCACCCGCCGCCGGCTTGCCCTCGCAGCGGTACCCACGATGGCCACACTCCTTGCGCCACGAGGCGGTCACCGTTTCGCCCGACACGACGCGATCGCGACAGTCCGACGCGCCTACACGACACCGGAGCTCAAACAACTCGTCGACGACGCCGGCCTCGGCCACCGCTACCAGGTCGGGCCGCTCCCGACACGACATCCGGAACGCTTGATCGCTCAAGCGGTCTGGCCCACCCGCCAGAAATGACCCGCAGCCACCAGCGGTCCGGGCCCTGTCCAACAGGCCCAGGTCGTCAGCCGCGTGCTGCGGGGGATCCCCGCCGACATTTCCTGGCGACTGACGGCGCGAGCGCGCAACCTGCGACACGTCGGGCCTGGAGTTTCAACGATCCTGAAGAGCTCCACGACCGTGCTTGTCGTCCTGGTCGGCCTCTTCAACGTGTGGGCTGCGGTTGTTGCCTGGAGCGCCGACGGCGGAGGTGCGAGATACACCGCGCCCCAGTTGATCGCGGCGGCCATGGTCGGTCTCGGCCTATACCAACGGCGCTCGCCGCGCGCCACTCTCCTGATCCTGGGCGGAGCGGCCATCCCGATCGCCGTCTTCCCGTAGATGGCGCCAATCTTCGTACCGGCGTTCCTGCTCGTGTGTGCCTTGGTCCTCACCACCGAGGCCGGCCGTCGAGACCCCGCAACCGCGGCGTGATCACCTCCAGCAAGGACTGATACCCATGCGCAATGCCAATCTGATTGTCGTGATGCTGGGCATCGCGGGTCTCGCGTTAGCCGCAGCTCTCGCGTGGCGATGGCAACGCCTCGCGCTGCTCGCGGACACCCGGACGGTTGCCGACACTCGGGGACGCGCCGCGCTCGACGGTCTGCGCACCCTCGCCGTCGCGATGGCGGCCGGAGTTCTCGCGGGCGTGCTCGTCCCTGGACTGGGTGGCCGGTTGGTCATGCGAATCCTCGGCTCGACCTCACATGATGCTCAAGGCGAAAGGACCGCCGCCAACGAGGTCGTCGGCACGATCACGAGCGACGGCACGATCGCGGTGGTGGTCTTCGTGGGTGTGCTCGGCGGGGTCATCGCCGCGCTGGCCTTCGTCGTCGTACGCCGGTGGCTGCCCACGACGGCGGGCCCCGCGGGCTGGGTCGCCGGTGTGCTTCTGCTCGGCACCATCGGCGTCAGCGACGCAATGTCGCCCGACAACAAGGACTTCGCGATCCTGCGTCCGACATGGCTCGCAGTGACGCTCGTCGTCGCGCTCGCGTTGCTGTTCGGCGTGACGTTCACTGGACTGGCAGCTCGGCTCGACGCGGGCATGCCAATGCTCACGGCCCGGCCGTCGAGCATCGCGAGCCACAGCGCGCTGATCATCTATCTCATCCCGTTCCTCCTCGTGGGCGCTGTGGTCTACGTGGCCCTGAGGGCACTCCTTCTCGGCCGGCTCACCGCCATCCTCGCGAGCGCGCGGGTCCAGCGCGTTGGGCGCGTCATCGTCGGGATCGCAACCCTCGTTGCCACCGCGAGCAGCTTCCGAGCCATCGACGACATCATGTCGGCGTGAACGGTGGGATTCGGACGTGACACGACTTCCCGGCCCTCACAGCCCGGCCGCGCTGCGTGCGGCCCGAGCCCATCCTCAACGAACCCACCATGGCGTACAAGCGCCTATCGGAGCGGTCACCGCTCACCCCACCGGCCGCGTACCGGTCACGGTCACAGCTCGTACGAACGTCAGGGTCGAGCGGGCCTTGCGGCGGCGTAGGTATCGATCGTCGCCGCCAGGACTCCGAGGAGTTCCCCTTCGGGCGTCGTGACCAAGATGTCGGTCACATGTCGGCGCCGCAATCGTTCCCGCGTCTGTTCGAGGTCGGCGTCGGCCCGGATCGTTGCGGGTCCGGGTTCCATGACCTGTTCGGCGGTCGCCTCCGGCGCAGCGGACTCGAGGTCCGCGCTCCGGATTCGTCCGAGCACGATGGCTGCTCGTTCACCACGACATGGAATGAAACACGCCCGTCGAGTTCGGTGAGTGGCGTATCCGGGGAGCACGTGGGGACATCGCGCTCGATCGAGCCGATGGCACGCGGCGGTGACGGTTCAGCGCGGACGGTACCGAGACCAGCGGCAAGCCAATCCGCCTTCCCAGCGGTGTAATCAGAGACCGTGTAGCCAAGACGTTCGAGCCGCCACGCGGCTCGTGGGCTCATGTCTCAGAGGCCATCCCAGCAGTACACGACGACCGGGCGAGCCGGATCAAGGACCCGCGCTGCATCAGCAGTCAGAGACTTGAGAGGAAGATGGATCGCTCCGGGCAGATGCTCCTCGTCGTATTCGCCTCGGGGCAACACCTCGACGAGCTGCGCACCGTTATCGAGGAGCGTCAGCAGCGTGTGCCGGTCGATCGAACTCGGCATAGTCAGCGCCCCCGCGTATGCGTGGCGACGTCGTGTTCCGGGTGGCGACACGTAACGCGTTGACGTCGCCGCCAGATCCCGAACCCGAGCGCGGCGATGCCGAGGCCAACGAGGAGCCAGCTTCTGATGCCAATGCCCACCGCCGCGCCGAACGCGCCGAGGGCGATCACCGGGAACGCTCAACAGACGACGGCTATGGCGGCGACCCCACCGACCAGCCATCCCGATCCACGGTCGTGTGTCACGGCGCGAGCACCGCCTGTAACTGCTCGACCGACGGCGCACCCTCGAAACCCGAGTCCGTGCGATACACGCGACACGCGAAACCCGCGGGCGCCGACGCTGCCGCGAACCGGTCCTCATCATCAACTAGCACCGTCGGTGACCCGCGAAACCCGATCGCCTCGGCGTCGGGCTGCGACACCACTTCCACGAACCGCACGACAGCCGGGTCGACACCGGCGGCCGCGAGGCGTTCGGTCACCAGCCTCACGTTCGGACAGCCCTCGAAGTACTGCACCGTGATCTCCATGCTACGAACCTAAACCCTCCCCCGTAGGGGAGAGTCAAGGGGTACCTTCTCCGTCATGCGTATCGGCGACATCGCCCACCGGGCCAGCGTCTCGGTCAAGACGATTCGACATTACGAACGGATCGGGATCCTCGCTCCCGCCGAGCGTGAATCGAACGGCTACCGCAGTTACGAACCCGAGGTCCTCGACCGCCTCATCTTTACGCGCTCCGCCCAAGCCATCGGACTGACGCTCGGCGAGATCCGCGAAGTCATCGCGTTCCGCGAACGAGGGGAAACACCATGCGCGCACGTGCTCGACCTCATCGAACAACGTGCGTCCGAACTCACCGAACGCATCGCCGAACTCGAAGCGTTGCGCGCCGACCTCAACACCCTCACCCAACGAGGACGCGACCTCGACCCCACCGCCTGCTCCCCCACCAGCATCTGCCACATCATCCCCCCGACGCCCTGACCCCGGGACGTCGACACGATGCGGTCGCGCCGAAACACCGCTCTCGGAGACGGCGTCCCTCGCCGCGTGCAAAGGCGTCGGTCCAATGGCTGCGAGCGCCGACGGAGAAGACGTCTTTGTCGCCGGCAAGGCGAGCGAGGCAGGCAGCACAGCAACTTGTTCCAAAAACCCTTTCGAACACGGCTCGCAAGCCTGATGGTCGGCATGTTGCTCGTCGCGCCGAGCCTGATCGTCCTCCTCCTCATGAACGCCAGGGGACAACTCTCGCCGGCTGGCGACAGCCACCCTCAAGTCGTTGGTGACCTCGAAACGGAATAGCTGCTGTGTTCCGTCGCGCGCCGTCTCCGATATCGAAGTGACCGTACGCGGGAGATACGAAAAACTGCGTTGAGGCGAACCCACGTGCCGTAACTGACGCGGGACTTGCGGCATGGAGCAACTCCCCAAGTCGCGCGACAACCCGGTCTTGCACCGGCACTTGCAGCTGCCGGGTAACCGCGAACACATCCTCGGTACGAGCCACTCGTCGCGGAGCCTCCTATCGGCCGTCGCGCACCTCGTCGCGTGCGCCCTAGACATGAGGACGGGAGCGCGGATTCCGGAGATGGTCGTGATCGGAGCGAACACGTCGAACGGGAGGCAGATGGCGCGCTGGATCTCCCGCAGCATGACGGTGTTCACCGGGCCGGGAATGCGCGTGTGCGCACGTCGGCGCGCATGAGTGTCCCCGTATGAGCCATCGCGACCATGCAGGCGACCGCCGCGACTCGGGATCGCGACTCGCGGCGACCCGGCTCGCGCCGGCACCCACGCGGTGCTCGGGCAGCACGACGCTGGTGGGTTCGACCCGCGCGTTGGCGAACGCGGCCGTCACTGCTCGGCTCGGCGGGGGATCGTCTTAATCACAGCGGGCCGCGGGTCGTTCGGATCTGAACACAATCGCCGAGCAGCTTCAGTGTGCTGGGCGGGACGCGCGCACGAGACAGTCGATGGCCATCACGGTGCCGGCCTCGGTCTCGACCGGCCGCTCGACCCGCT
>JANYJV010000028.1 GCA_025361725.1 Acidimicrobiia bacterium
TCGGCAGCGATCGCCAGGGCGCGCGACTCAACAAAACCCGGAGAATCCGCGAGCGCCGGTGACGCGCAAGGACCGAGCAGGCCGCGAGACGCGCGTTTGACGAATGGGCAGACGCGCGGTGCAGACACCCGGAGCAGACACCTGGTGCAGACGCGCGGCCAAGGGGCCGGGATTCGAGTCCCGTCGTGGGAGGTCGAGCAGGATGTCTGGCGGGAGGTCGCACGGGATGTCTAGCGGGAGGTCGCGATCGAGCTGACCGCGAGCAACGGCCAGTCGAACTGGCGCGACACTGACGAGATCGGGAGCCGATCTCACGTCGCCAACGGTTCGCACCGAAGGGGTGTCATGGCAGGGTCCGTGGCATGGAAACTGCGTGGACGGCGCCGACGCGACATGCCCCCGCAGACGCTCGCAGCCCGCTGACCAGGGAGAACGCGACTACGTCGCGATAGGTGGACAGCAGTTGCAGCTCTCGAAAACCATTGTGGGGAAACTCACCGTGGGTTCAAATCCCACCCCCTCCGCCAATCTCCGACCCGGGCGATTTCGCCCGGGTCGGGGCGTGTCTGTCGACTGTCTGACGGCGGTGGACCAACGGAGTCAAGCGAGCCTCCCCGCGCGTCGATAGCCCTGTCGTGCGCCGTCACCGCTCCGGGTTCGGACTCTTCGGGTTCTACGCCCTGACCTCGCTGATCCCCATCGTCATCCTCGGCGTGGTCCTCGCCCAGTCGTTCCGTCATGACCTCGAACAACGAGGACTGGAACAGGGTGTCGCCGTTGCGAACTCTGTCGCCCGGTCGGCGATCGACCCCACCCTCTCGGGTGACTCCCTCGCCGACGGCCCGACCCCAACGGAACGACTGAAGATCCTCGCGTCGGCGACACCTCTGCTCGAAAGTGGTCAGGCGCTCCAGCTCCGCGTTCGTGACACCACCGGCCGCGTGATCTTCGATCCGACCCACCCTCGGCAGCCGCCCACGGGCGGACCGGATCACGAGGTAGTCGAGGCAATCCACGACGCGCCCGTCCGGCTCCTCACTCGCATCAACGCCGACGAGGTCGACCGGTTCAAGCCGCTCGGGACGCGAGCCATCGAGGTGTACACGCCGATCCATTCGGTCCCCGATTCGGGACACGCCCTCGGAGCGCTCGAGATCTACGTGCCGTACGCCCCCATCGCGGCGTCGATCGACGACTCCTACCGCACCATTGTCACCCTTCTCGTCGTCGGCCTGTTCGCACTGTGGTGCATCCTGGCGACGATCAGCTGGTCGGTCACGGCTCGCCTCCGCAAATCTGCCCGGACGAACCGCCGACTCGCGCGGACGGACTCGCTCACCGGTCTGGCCAACCGCACGGCAATGGCGGAGACCGTCGGCCGCGAACTCGCTTCAATTGTGGACGGACAAACGGTCACCGTGATCGCCATGGACCTCGACGGCTTCTCCCACATCAATGAAGTGCTCGGACACGAAAACGGAGACCGGTATCTGCGCCACGTCGCCGAACAAGTCTCGGACACGGTCGGTCCTCGTGATGCGGTCGCACGGATCGGCGGCGACGAGTTCGGTGTCGTGATGCCGGACGCGGGCGAACGACAGGTTGCCCAGACCGTCGCCAACATTCGTCGTGCGTTGCTCAACGAGGTTGAGCTCGGCGGGATCGCGCTCACCAGCGAAGTGACCATCGGCATGGTGCACGGATACGCCGGCGACGACACGGGTGAACTCATGCGCCAGGCGGCGCTGGCGTGCCGCGCGGCCAAGCGCGACAGAACGCTCAGCCTCGAGTACTCACCGGATCTTGAGGCATTCGACGCCGACCGACTCACCCTCATGACCGAGTTGCGTCACGGCATCACCCTCGACCAGTTGGTGCTCCACTACCAGCCGAAGGTCGCGGCCGTCGACGGCCGCGTCGTCGGCGTCGAAGCGCTCCTGCGTTGGCAGCATCCGACGCGGGGACTCCTCGCGCCCGGCGTGTTTCTGCCCACGGCCGAGTCGACCGAGCTCATCACTCCGCTCACGGACTGGGTCATCGAAGCGGCGTGTCGACAGGCGGTGCAGTGGCGCAACCGCGGTCGAGCAGTGCCGATCGCCGTCAACGTCTCCGCGCGATGCCTCCGGGATTCAGAGTTCGCGGATCGTGTCCTCGCGACCCTCGTCCGGTTCGGCGTCTCTCCGGACCTGCTCGCGATCGAGGTGACCGAGACCGCCGTCATCTCGGATCCGGTGCGCGCCGCATCGACGCTGCGGCGCTTGGCCGCGCGCGGCATGAGTATTTCCCTCGACGACTTCGGAGTCGGGTACACATCGCTGGGTCAACTCCACCAACTGCCGATCGACGAGATCAAGATCGATCGCGAGTTCGTCGCGCCGCTCGTGACCGATTCGGACGACGGACGAAACGCCGCCGCCGTCGTGCGAGCCATCATCCTGCTCGCCCACGAACTCGACATGACGGTCATCGCCGAGGGCGCCGAGGACGACGCCACCATCGCCGAGTTGACCAGGCTTGGTTGCGATCTGATTCAGGGCTACGGCATCGCCCGGCCGGCACCGATCGAACAGATCGACCGCTGGTTGTTGGCACGATCCGCCTCGATGACTTCCAGTACGACGACGGCCGGTGGTCAGCTCGCCGGCGTGAGACCGAGGTTCTCGTAGATCATCTGCGTCGCGCGTGATCGATTCAGCGTGATGAAGTGCAGACCGGGCGCGCCACCGTCGAGCAACCGACGCGACAACGTGGTCGCCTCTTCGACGCCGACCTTGAACACCGCTTCGGGATCATCGGCGACGGCGTGCATCTTGTCCGACAACCACGTGGGGAAATCAGAACCCTGCAACTCGGTCATGCGCTTGATGCTGCTGATCGCAGTGGCCGGCATGATGCCGGGGATCACCGGCTTGTCGACGCCGAGGTCATGCAGGCTGGAGACGAGATCGAAGTAGTGCTCGGCATCGAAAAAGAACTGCGTGATCGCGAAGTCCGCTTCGGCCAACTTCTCCGCGGTTCGCGCCCGGTCCACTGCGAGGCTCGGCGACTTCGGGTGCGGCTCGGGGAACGCGGCGACGCCGATTGCGAAATCTCCGACGTCGCGCACGAGGCGGACCAGGTCAATCGCGTGCTCCAACTCGCCCGGCGGGAGATCAAGATCTTTCGGCGGGTCCCCCCCGAGCGCCAGGATGTTCTCAATGCCCGCGTCCCGGTAGCGGGACGTGATGTCGACGAGTTCCGCTCGTGAGTGACACACGCACGTGAGGTGGGCCATGGGTGTGACGCTCGTGTCCCGGTGCAATCCGGTGACGATGTCGTGGGTCATCTCTCGAGTCCCGCCGCCGGCGCCATAGGTGACGGAAGCGAACGAGGGCGCCAACGGCTCGAGCTCAGTCAGGGCGGTGGTGAGCGCCTCGGCGGCGGCCGGCGTCTTGGGTGGGAAGAACTCGAAGCTGTAGGTGGGACCGGTCGCGAGGATGTCGGTGATCTTCATGGTCGGAGAAGGGTACGCGAGACTCCCCGTTCGTGACTCCGAGTACCCCGCCGACGGCTCGAACCGGAGCTGCGCTCGGTCGCCATCGTCCCCGCCACCATCCGCGCCGGCGCTCGTTGCGCGGTCATGGATACTTCAAGCGGCTCGGCCCCGGCCTGGTCACCGGCGCAGCCGACGACGATCCGTCCGGGATCGGCACCTACTCCCAGGTGGGTGCGGCGTACGGGACCTCGCTCCTGTGGTCTATGCCCGTGGTCGCAGTCATGGCCGCAGCCGTGCAGGAAACCGCAGCACGACTCGGACTCCAGAGTGGGGTCGGACTTTCGACCCTGATCCGCCGTCATCTCGGTCGCCGGGTCCTCGTGGTGAGCGTCGTGCTCGTCGCGATTGCGAACACGTTCAACATCGCGGCGGACCTCGCGGCCATGGGAGCCGCGATCCGGTTGGAGATCGCGCTGCCCGAACCTGTCCTCACCGTGGCCCTCGCACTCGGAATCGGCGCACTCGAACTCTTCGTCTCGTACCACCGCTATTCAAGGGTGCTGCGCGTTCTCGCGCTGTCGTTACTCGCCTACCTGGTGGTGGTCTTCCTCGTCCATGCCGATTGGGGCGCGGTCGCCCGCGGCTTCGTCCGGTTCCAGATTCCGCACAGTCGCGGCGCGTTGGCGGCGCTCCTCGCGGTCTTCGGTACGACCGTCTCGCCCTACCTCTTCTTCTGGCAAGCCTCGGAAGAGATCGAAGAGTTCGACGAGGCCCCGGAAGACGACCATGTCGCTCCGAGCGACGATCAACTGAGCGCGATGCGCATCGACGTGGTTGGCGGGATGTTCTCGGCGGTGGTGGTCGCCAGCGCGATCATGATCTCGACGGCCTTCACGCTGCACCTTCACGGCGTCACGACGATCGCGACGGCGGACCAAGCCGCCCGTGCCCTCGAGCCCCTCGCGGGTTCGCTGGCGCAGTTGATTTTCACGCTGGGCATCGTCGGCCTCGGGTTGCTCGCAGTCCCGGTGCTCGCCGGTGCGACGGGGTATGCCGTGGCCGAGGCCATCGACCGACCGGAAGGGCTCTCCCGTCACTTCCGGGAGGCGCGCGGCTTCTACCTCATCATCGCGGGTTCCATGGTCGTGGCCGTCGGGCTCGATCTCGCCGGGTTGAACCCGATCCGCAGCCTCTTCTACTCGGCGATTCTGAACGGCATCACCGCGCCACCGTTGATCATCGTCATGTGGTTGCTGGCTCGGAATCCCGCCGTGCTGGGGAACCGCTCGTGTGGCTGGCTGTCCTCCACACTGCTCCTCGCAACGGCCATCGGCAGCGCGGCGCTCCCGATTGCGTACCTTCTCTGGTGATGAAGTTCGAAATCACTCAAGGCCTGACTGCTCGCGTCACCGACGTCGACGACGCGCTCGTCGACCCCGCGTTCCTCGTCCGGATGGCCGAGCTGCCCAAGCTCGGGTCGGCCGATGTGCTCGATCAACGTCGCGACGGCGATGTCGTGCATCAGGACGTGCGGTTCCTCTTCCGAGCGGAGCTGTCTCGCGCGGTGACGCGCGTCGTGGATCCTGCGCTCATGACCTGGATCGAGCGGTCAGTGTGCGATCTCACCCGTCACGAGACGACGTGCGAGATCATCCCCGATCACTACGGCGGGTTGCTCACCGGGCGGTACCGGTCCGCGATCGTCGAGCAGCGCACCGGATCTCTCCGCACGATCATCGGGGAACTCAAGGTGAAGATGCCGCTCGTCGGCGCCAAAGTCGAGGGCGCGATCATCGGCGGGCTGAAAGCGAACGCGGCCGCCCAGGTCGGGCTGCTCGACGCGTTCATCGCGGGGCGCTGACCGAGTTCGGTCAAGCCGACTCGCTCAGCCCCACCCGGTCAGGACGTGCGAGTACCTCCTGCGGTCGAACGGCTGCTTCGCGCCTGACCGCCGTGCCGGTGTTTGTCTTCGACGGCATCTCGGTGTGCCCGGGACACACGGCGATGACAAACTCCCCCCATGCCGCCCGAGAAGCTCCAGTGGAAGCACCTGTACGACGAGGTCGTCACCTCCGGTCTGTGTACCGGTTGCGCCGGTTGCGTGATCGCGTGCCCGCACGACGTGCTCGGATACAAGGACACCGAGGGCGTGTACAAGCCCTTCCAACTCGAGGAGTACGGCGGTCCGGCGGACTGCTCCCACGGGGACAAGGGCTGCACGTCCTGTACCCGCGCCTGTCCCCGGTTCCGCGCGTGGGAACCCGAGATCGACGAGTTCATGTTCGGCCGCACCCGGACGCCGGACGAGATCTCGGGGATCTACAAGGACATCGTCCTGGCGCGTGCGTCGGACGACGTCATCCACGAGGTCGGCCAGGACGGCGGCTTGGTTGGTGCGATCCTCCTGTACTGCCTCGAGAAGGACATCATCGACGCGGCGTTGGTGAGCTACCTCGAAGGTGACGGCTCCACATGGAAGGCGATTCCCGGCGTGGCGCGCACCCGCGAGGAGATCATCGCGTCGGCGGGTTCGCGTTACACCTACAGCGCGAACACGATGGCCTACGCCGAGGCCGTGGAAGGTGGCGCGGAACGCATCGCGCTGGTCGGCATGAGTTGCCAGAGCTCGGTGCCGCCGGTCATGAAACAACGTAAGGCCGGCAAGGTCGGTCGTCGGCTCTCACTCAACATCGGTCTCCTGTGTTCCAAGACCTTCGACGACGCGATCTTCGAGGAGTTGTTCGAGGCGAAGTACGGCCTCAAGAAGGCCGACATGAAGAAGATGAACATCAAAGGCGTCTTCCAGATCTGGATGAACAACGGCGACTACCACGAGGTCCCACTCAAGGAATGCCATGCGTGGACGCGGGAAGGGTGCAAGGCGTGCCCGGACTTTGCCGCCGAGCATGCGGACATCTCCACCGGCGGGATCGGCAAGTTCAACGACTGGACGCTGACCATCGTCCGCACCGACATCGGCCGCGAGATCATGGACGGGATGCTCGCCGAAGGGTGGATCATCACCCGTCCCGGCGACGACGACCCCGACGCGATTGCGCTCATGCACAAGCTCGCAGCGCGGTCGCGCAAGCGGTGGCCAGAGTTCGCGATCGACGCGCCCCGCCTGCTGCCCGTGAAGCCCTGATCGCCGTCTCTGACGGCGTCGATGCGGCTCAGCGAGGGCGTGCGACAGCCGCACCCTGGGCCGCGCCATTGAGCACGTTCGGGATCTCCCATTCGAGATCGAGCAGGTGGCGGGCCAACATTGTGGCGGTCCGCGCCGCGTGCCGTTTCGCCGTTTCGGCAATCGGCCCGGCCCACCCGTCGTCGACCGTCTCGACGAAGAGGCTGTACCAACGATCGAAGAGTTCGATGCGGAACGGCTCGAGTTCATGCACGCGCTGATGCGCGCCGAGAATGAACCCGTCGTAGCCCGGCTGTCGCAGCAGGACGCGACACCAGTAGTCGATGAGCTTCGGGATGTGGTCGGGCCAATCCACCTCGGCAACCTCACCGAAGACCGGTTCGAGCAGATCGTCGAAGACGATTTCCCGATAGAAGCGGACGACGAGGTCGTGGATTTCTGCTCGTGTGTCGAGATCTCGCTTCGGGTGACCGCTCGCTCCCGAGTCGAGTGACGGATCCTTGGACATACCAAGCATTCTAATGATTCTTCTAGGACTCCCTAGAACTACTTACGCAGCAAGTCCCCGGGTCGGTTCGACAGGACCTGGGCCGCCTCGGCCGCCAGCCTGGCCACAACCTCGGCGGCGGGCTCGACCCTGGTCACGAACGATGTCGCCTCGCCCGCCCACACCGGTCGGTTGTCGATCTCCTCGTCCGACGCGAGCGCGAGGTACTCGTCTCGGTGCTCGCCGGCCCACACTCGAAGCGCGTCTTCGCGGCCATGCCAACGCTCCGAGAACTGGTTGACGATCGCTCGACCCGACACGCCGTCCGGCCACGGCATCCCGGTCGCGACATCGAACACGTCGGTGAGGACCGTGTCGTCCGCGCTCGAGGCGATCACGCGCGCCCGATACGCGTCGGAGACACCGGACTCGGCCGTGGCGATGAATCGAGTGCCGAGCCAGACGCCCTCAGCGCCGAGCATCAGCGCCGCGGCGACACCACGGCCGTCGGCGATACCACCGGCGGCGATCACGGGGATCGGCGCCACTGCGTCGACGACTGCGGGGACGAGGGGCAGGGTGGACACGCGCCCGGTGTGGCCCCCCGCTTCCGTGCCCTGCGCGGTGACGACGTCGACACCTGCGGTCGCGGCGTGTCGAGCATCGTCGACGGTACGAACTTGGCAGAGCACGAGCGCGCCGGCATCGTGCGCGGGCCCGACGAACGGGGTCGGATCCGCAAAGGAATGCGCAATGACCCGTACTCCTTCGTCGAGCGCCACGGCCATCAGGTCCGCGGCGCCCGGGAGATGACTGATGAATCCCACCCCGAACGGACGGTCCGTTAAGTCACGCGCGCGACGGATCTGGCTGACCAACCAAGTTGCGCCTTCTCTCGTCGTCCCACCAATGAGTCCGAGGCCCCCCGCTTCTGACACCGCCGCCGCCAACTCCGCGGGCGCGTCACCGCCTCCCATGGGAGCGTTGAGAATCGGGAACTCGACCTCGAGCAGATCACAGAGCCGCGTGTGCAACATCATGCGAGCTTCTCCTCGGCGCGCTCGCGTGGCGCGTCACCTGTCGATGTTCCCAGGCGGACACAGCATCGTCCGGGTGCGGGGTCGAGCCGGGGGGCAAGAGTGGCCAGCCCGAGCCCGGCGGCCAGGCCGTTCATGAGCTCGAGATTCATGCCGCAGACCAGAGCCGTGTATTCCTGGGCCAAGGCGTGGAACGGACAGTTGATGAGGAACATGCCGGCGTCGTCGTTGCGGGGCTCGTAGCCGCACTCGACCAGCACGTCGGTTGCGGCCGCAAGCAACGCGGACCGACTGGGTCGCTTCCCAGCCTGGCGGCGCGCGCGCTCCCCGAGTATCTGCCCGGCCGCGTGGGCCGCGTGGCGCAACGCGTCACCGACCGCAACACCGTCTCGCTCGGCGTCGGTGACCGCCTGAGCGAGAAGGCGTCCCGCCAGCTCGTAGTGACGTTCCGGCAGGCTCACCGCGAGCTCACGTGACGAACGTCGGTAGAGCTTGGCCGGGCGACCGGCGCCGGGTCCGCTCCGTCCCGGCGGGCGGCCGAACTCGACCACCAGCAACCCGTCATCGACGAGCTTGTCGAGGTGGAACTTTGCCGTGTGGCGTGCCACGCCCACGCCCGCCGCAGCTCGATCGCGACTCACCGGCGTCGCCTGGGCCACGACGAACCGGTACAGGTCCCGGCGTACCGGTTCCGCCAACGCGGCGATGCCGGTCACCTGGGTCTCGAAGTCCTGGCGGTCCAGCGGTCCGTCGGTAGTCGTTGGGTCGTCGGTCTCCATCGCGATCCTTCTAAGAGAGAAAGTCATTGACGAAATCAGCGGAAGAGTCTAGGGTAGAGATTACTATCCCTTAGAGACGGAGGCAACCCCTCATGGCCATCACGCATTCCCCTCCAGCCACTGCCACCCGGCAGACCGCGAGCCCCGCGACCACCGGCACCCGACAGAAGGACCGGAACCTGGCTGACCCGTCCTATCAGGCGTTCTTCCTGCTCAGGACCGTCTTCACTCTTGCCCCGATCCTCTTTGGTCTGGACAAGTACTTCCATGTCCTCGTCAACTGGGACCGCTACGTCGCCCCGGTCATTGTGCGCCAAAGTCCTTGGAGTGCCCACGAGATCATGTACGCGGTCGGCGCAGTCGAGATCCTCGCCGGTCTGATCGTCGCAGTGCGGCCCCGGTTCGGCGGCTACCTCGTGGCCGCATGGCTTGCGGGGATCATCGTCAACCTCCTGTTGATCCCCGGCTTCTACGACGTCGCCCTCCGCGACTTCGGGCTCTTCGTCGGAGCATTGGCCCTGGCCCGATTGGCCACGGCGTTCGCTCCTGCGCCGCACCGTGTGCGAGCACGGAGCTGAGCTGACCACCGCCGTCGTCAGGCATCTTCCGGGTCAACGGCGATCCGGGCGACTGACCTGACGGCGGCGGAGCGGGCCATGGGGAACCAGACCCACCGATCGGCTTCACACCACCCGCGACTCATGGCCCGCCGAACCGGCGAGCACGGTCGTACAACCTTACGAGGAGTTCCGATATGCGCTCATCATTCCGAGTTCGAACCGCGCTTGGCGTCGGTGTTCTCGCCGCCGCGCTCACCGCGACCGCGTGCTCCGCCGGATCGGGCAATCAAGCAGACGCGGCGAAACCCGACCGATCCAAGGCCTCAGCCACCCACACAGCCACCCATCGGTCAGCTCTGCACGACGGGATGCGCAAGCTGTGGGAGGACCACATCATCTGGACCCGGCTCTACATCATCTCGGCCGAAGCCGGTTCGCCCGACACCGGCACCACCGCCCAGCGGCTGCTCCAGAACCAGACCGACATCGGCGACGCCATCAAGCCCTTCTATGGAGACGCCGCCGGCGCCAAGCTCACCGCGCTGTTGCGTGACCACATCCTCACCGCCGGGGACCTGATCGCTGCGGCCAAGGCCGGCGACACCGCCAAAGTCGCGACGACGAAGGCTGCCTGGTACACCAACGGAGAAGCAATCGGCGACTTCCTGGCCAAGGCCAACCCCAGCAACTGGCCCGCCACCGAGATGCGCCAGATGATGCGCGACCACCTCGACAACACGCTCGCCGAAGCCGTGGACCACCTCCAAGGCAACTGGGCTGCCGACGTCGTCGACTACGACAAGGTCCACGTCCAGATCCTGCACATGGCCGACCTGCTCACCGACGGCGTCATCGCCCAGTTCCCGAAGAAGTTCTGATGATCGATCCGGTCCGACTCGCTCGGCCGGTACCGTCGACGAGACACGCCCACCCATGAGGAGGCAGTGATGCGCAAATTCTCGGTGCGACCGACGTTGACGATGCGAGGTCGCACATTCAAGGGACTGCGGGGCTGGTCGGGAAAGCCGGCCCACCCGCCGCTGACGGATCTTCCAATCGCGGCCTACATCTTCGCGGCGATCTTCGACATCATCGCGATGCTCGGCCGTCACGAGGCCTGGGCGGGTGACTTCTTCCGTGCCGGAACGTTCGTGTTCATCGGCGGCGCCGCGGTCTCGGTACTCGCCGCGCTGACCGGCTTCTGGGACTGGTTGCGCTCCACCGAGAAAGGCACCCAGGCTCGACGCACTGCGAACACGCACGCATGGACGATGATCACGGTGACGGTGCTCGCCCTCGTTGACATCGCGCTTCGCCTCAACGTGTACGACACGCGCACCTATCCGTCGGTCGCGATCCTCGTACTCTCAATCGTCGTCGCCGTGCTCGTCGCGGTCGGAGCGACGTTCGGTGGCACCCTCGTGTTCGACTACGGGTTCAACGTCGAGACCGCGACCGACAGCCCGGTCTGGCATACGTCGGAGAAGGACGTCCTGCCCGGCGACCACACCCCACCCAGTCCGCCCGAGACCTGAGCCAAGGGGACGCCTCCGATGACCAAGCTCCAGCAACTCTTCGTCGAATGCGGCCAAAGCCCATGGCTCGACAACCTCACGCGCCCGTACCTGCGCGACGGCACGCTCGCTCGCATGGTGAGCCAAGGCATCCGCGGCGTCACCGCGAACCCCACCATCTTCGCCCGGGCAATCCAGGGTTCCGACGAGTACGACGACCAGTTCCGCACGCTCATCACCACGGGCACCAACGTGGCTGACGCGTACTGGGAGCTCGTCATCCACGATGTCGAAGCCGCCTGCGCGGTGCTGCGACCGACGTTCGATGCCAGTGAGGGAACGGACGGCTTCGTGTCGATCGAAGTCGCCCCTGAACTGGCCCGCGATACCGACGCGACGGTCACGGCGGCCCGGGATCTGCATGAGCGCATCGCTCTCCCCAACCTGTTCGTCAAGATCCCGGCCACCGCCGAGGGAGTTCCGGCGATCCGGGCGATGATCTCCGAGGGTCGCAGTATCAACATCACGCTCATCTTCTCCTTGGCCCGTTATGCCGAGGTGATCGACGCGTACCTCGACGGACTCGAGAGGTTCGCCGCGACGGGCGGCGACCCCGGGTCCGTTCAGAGCGTCGCGTCGTTCTTCGTGAGTCGCGTCGACACCGAGGTCGACCATCGTCTCGACGCCGACGCGTACGATCGAGACTTGCGGGGCCGGGCCGCGGTCGCGCAAGCCAAACTCGCGTACGAACTGTTCCGGGCACGGTTCTCCGGTGATCGTTGGGACCGCCTCGCCGCGCTCGGCGCGCACGTGCAGCGTCCCCTCTGGGCGTCGACGTCGACGAAGGACGCCGCATACCCCGACACGCTCTACGTCGACAGTTTGATCGGCCCCGATACCGTCAACACACTCCCCGAGGCAACCATTGCTGCGTTCGAGGACCACGGCCGGTTGGCCCGCACCATCGATACCGACGTGGAAGACGCACGCGAGGTGATGCACCGGCTCGAGGCCGCGGGCATCGACATGGACGACGTCGGCCTCACGCTCGAGGACCACGGCGTCGCCAGCTTCCACCAGTCGTTCCAGGACGTACTCGGCGAGCTCGACACCAAAGCTCGCCAGCTCGCGATCCGGTAGCGGATGGACTGGGCCGGCTGGGCGCTGTTCGGGCTGCTCGCGACTGCGATCCTCACCGGGGTCATGATCGCTGCGCAGCTGGCGGGGTGGACGCGCCTCGATCTCCCCCTGGTGCTCGGCACGATCGTGACCGCGGACCCGGATCGTGCACGCGTCGCCGGATTCTTTCTTCATCTGGTGATCGGCTCCGGGTTCGCGCTCGGGTACGCTGGGGGTTTCGCGTTGCTCGACACCGCGACCTGGTGGCTCGGCGCATTGTTCGGGCTCGTCCATGTCGGTGTCGCGTTGACGATCCTGGTTCCGCTCTTGCCGGGCGTGCATCCCCGCATGGCCTCGGACCGCGCGGGCCCGGCGTCGACTGCGGTGCTGGAGCCGCCCGGCCTCTTCGGTCTCAACTACGGCGGGCAAACACCCGCGATCGCAGTCGTGGCGCACCTCGCGTTCGGTGTTGCACTCGGCCTGCTGCTCTCGGCGCACTGACGTGCCCGCAGCTCCGCGCCGTCCCATCGGTGACTACGGACTCATCGGCGACACCCGCACGGCCGCGCTCATCTCCTCAGACGGTGCGATCGACTGGATGTGCGCACCCCACTTCGACGGCGACCCGTTATTCGGCCGGCTCGTCGGCGGTCCCGCGGCCGGAACGTTCCGCGCCGGTCCGGCCACGTCCGCGGTTCCCGTCGCTCAGCAATATCGTCCCCACACCGCGACGCTGGAAACAGTCTGGGAAACCGACGGCGTGCAGCTCACCCTGACCGACGGAATGGTGGCCGAGCTCGGGGGTCGCCTCCTCCCCGCGACGCTGCTCGTGCGGCGACTAACCGCTCGAGGTGGTCCGGTTGCGGTGACGATCGAGTTCGATCCACGCTTCGGTGAAACCCACGACCCACCGCGCGCGGTCCGGCGCAACAACATTCTCGTGTGTAGCCGCGGCTCACTCGCGGTCGCGCTCGAAACGACCCCCGACGTCGGCATCGAGGCCGGGCGAACCGTGTCGATGACCGTCGAACCGGACCGGCCACTCACGCTGGTACTCGCAATCGCACACCGCGAACCGTTGGTATACGTCGATCCGAACGCGGCGTGGGCCGCACTCGAAGCCGACGAGGGGCGCTGGCACGCCTGGACCGAGGAGATCGACGCCGACATTCCATTCCGAGACGCGGTGGTTCGCAGCCTGCTCACACTCCGATTGCTCACCTATTCACCCTCCGGCGCGCCCGTCGCAGCCCCCACCACCTCCCTGCCCGAAGAACTCGGCGGAATCCGCAACTGGGACTACCGATTCACATGGCCCCGAGACGCGAGCATCGGCGTCGGCACCTTCCTCGGTGCCGGCAAGGAGCACGAAGCGCGCAGGTTCCTCGCGTGGCTCCTCCATGCCAGCCGACTCGACCGGCCGCGCCTGCCCGTCCTCCTCACCCTGCACGGCAAGCACCCGCGCCCTGAACACACACTCGATAACTGGCCCGGATACGCCAACAGCACACCGGTGCGCGTCGGCAACGGCGCCGCGGACCAGCATCAGCTCGACGGGTACGGCTGGGTGCTCGACGCCGCCTGGCTGCTCACCCGAGCCGGACAGCCGCTCAACTCCGAGACCTGGCGAGCAGTGCGCGGCTTCGCCAATCTGGTCTGTGAACGTTGGCGGGAACCCGACGCCGGCATCTGGGAAGTCCGCGGCGACGCGCAGCACCATGTCCACTCGAAACTCATGGCGTGGCTCGCGCTCGACCGCGCCCTGCGCATCGCGGACACCCAACGCCTCTCGCCGCGTCAGCACCGACGCTGGCGCGTCGAACGCGATGCGATCGCGGCAGATGTGCAGAACCGCGGGTTCGACAACGCGCGCAACACCTATATCGGCAGCTACGACTCGGACGATCTCGACGCCGCGGTCCTGGTGCTTCCCCTGCTTGGCATCGAAGCACCCAACTCGCCACGCGTGCGCAACACGATCGACGCGATACAGCACGAACTCGACGCGGGCGGCCCGCTCCTCTACCGATACCCCCCGGGCCGGGACGGTCTCCCGGGTATGGAAGGCGCGTTCCTCCCGTGCGCGTTCTGGCTCGTTCAAGCACTCGCGAATACCGGGCGCGTCGCCGAAGCCACCGCACGATTCACCGCGCTGCTGGAACTCGCGGCGCCGCTCGGCCTCTACGCGGAGGAGATGGACCCGACCAGCCACGAGCATCTCGGCAACTTCCCCCAAGCACTCACCCACGCCGCGCTCGTCCAAGCCGCGCTCGCAATCCGAGATGCCGAGATGCCGGGAACGGACGAAGAACAGGCGCCGCCGAGTCGACACTCCACTGGCCCCGAGATACGCTAGCGGATACTAGAAATATTCACGACAGTCGGAGGACATCATGACGATTCAGTTGGGCGACACCGCTCCAGATTTCACCGCGGAGACGACCGAGGGACAACTGAGCCTCCACGAGTACCTGGGCGACTCCTGGGGCATCCTCTTCTCCCATCCGGCGGACTTCACGCCCGTCTGCACCACCGAGCTCGGTGAGTTCGCCAAGCGCAAGGACGACTTCACGAAGCGCAACACGAAGCTCATCGGCGTGAGCGTGGATTCGGTCGAATCGCACCGCGACTGGTCAGCCGACATCGCCGAGACCCAGGGAGAAGGCCTGAACTATCCACTCATCGGCGACGAAGATCGCCACGTCGCCAACCTCTACGGGATGATCCACCCGAACGCGCTCGCGACCGCCACCGTACGAACCGTGTTCGTGATCGGACCGGACAAGGCCGTGAAGCTCACGCTCACCTACCCCGCCTCCGTCGGGCGCAACGTCGACGAGATCATCCGCGTGCTCGACGCGCTCCAGCTGAGTAGCGAGTACAGCGTATCGACCCCCGTCAACTGGAAAGACGGCGACGACGTGATCATTTCACCTGCCATCTCGGACGAAGACGCGAAGGAGAAGTTCCCCGAAGGCTTCATCACGATGAAGCCCTACCTGCGCCTGACCCCACAACCAGGAAAGTAGGCACGTGCCCAAAGACCGCGAGGCGACGAGCGCCGGGAGCCGACCAGTTCACCGCGCAACGCGGCTAAGCCGACGGTCCCAGCCGTCGCACCCCACCATTCAGGCGCTGGTCCTCATAGTGGGGATCGTGGTCGGGGTGGTAGTACTCGCCGCGATCAGCACCTTTAGCTCGCGTTCGTTCCCATGACCGGACACACCAGCAACTGAGGTTTCACCGACATCGCCGACGTGCCGGTCGGGTCCCAGACGCGCGCGGCGGCCGACCTGGTTGGGTGGACCTGGTCAGCATCAGAACGTGTACGGCTGGTCGCTCACGATGAGCGAGACCGTCACCAGATACTCAGTGAAGCTCCACACGAGTGCCTCGACCCGCACGACCTTGCCATCGTGATGGATCTCCTCGCCCGCACGGGGCACCGCGATCGCAGCAC
>JANYJV010000037.1 GCA_025361725.1 Acidimicrobiia bacterium
CCTCTCGACCAGCACTTTCGCGCTGGACAGTGAGTGGGCGAGGGGGGACTTGAACCCCCACATCCTTTCGGACACAGGCACCTGAAGCCTGCGCGTCTGCCAATTCCGCCACTCGCCCGAGTGGAGCGCTGAGGTTAGCAATCCGCCCGCCACGCACCGTTGTCGTTGACGTCGGCTGGTGACGACAAACGCTGCGCAGCGCGGTCGGCCGACTCGTGAAGGCCCCGTTTTCGCGAGGTGTGGGCCGTACACTCGACCTCATGGGTGTGCAGGGATTCGAGCGCCGGCTCGAGCGAATGGTCGAAGGCGCGTTCGGCAAAGCCTTCCGCAGCGGGTTGCAGCCCGTGGAGGTCGCACGGCGGCTGCTGCGCGAAATGGATGCCAATCGCACGCTCGGCGTTCGCGGCACCGTGGTCCCCAACGACTTCACCGTGGTCCTCTGCACCGAGGATGCGTTGCGCTTCGACGACTACGCCGACGTCCTCGAGACCGAGTTGGCGACCGAAGCCCGTGACCACGCCCGCACCGAGGACTACCACTTCATCGGGCCGGTGACGGTCCGGCTGGTGGAGGATCCAGACCTGCGCAAGGGTGATCTCGAGATCGAGGCCATCCGCAAAGAGGGCGACGGTGGCCGGATCGGTGTCCTCGTACTCAGCGATGGTCAACGGCTCTCCCTCGGCGACGCGATCTTCTGCATGGGTCGCTTGCCCGAGTGCGACCTGAAAATCGACGACGCGCTCGCGTCCCGCCGCCACTGCGAGATCCGTCCCGAGCCGGACGGCTACCGGCTCGTGGATCTCGGGTCCCTCAACGGAACCACCGTGAATGGCTCGAAGGTCAAGGAACACCTGCTCACCGACGGCGATCTCATCGGTGTCGCCGCGGTCGCGATCCGTTTCGAAGCCTCGTAGCCAGGAGCTGACGAGTGCCCGAAGGTGTCCTGACGGTCCTGAAGTTCTGCTTCCTCGCGCTGATCTATCTGTTCTTGTTCCGCATCGTGCGGACCGTGCTCGCCGAACTCCGCCCGGCCAAGATCCCGGTGCCCGAGGCACTCCTGGCCGAGGCGGCGGCGCCCGTCGGTACCGCCGCAGCCTCCGCACCATCGAAACGTGATCGCTCCCGGCACTGGGATCTGGTGATCGTTGCGCCGCCAAGCCGCGTCGGTGAGACCTACACCGTCGACGAAGAACTCACCGTCGGCCGCGGTGCCGGCTGTGCCGTGGTCCTCCCGGACGACACGTTCGTCTCCCAGGTCCATGCTCGCGTGTTCACGCGGGGCAGCGACCCCTACGTTGAGGACCTCGGATCCACCAACGGCACCACCCTCAACGGCGAGGCGATCACCGAGCCGACGCGTCTGCGCCGCGGCGACCGCGTGCAGTTCGGTGAGACGGTCATGGAACTGGTCCGATGAAAATCGTGAGCGGTGCAGCGACCGACACCGGGCAAGTCCGTGAGGGGAATGAAGACGCCTATCTCGTCGACCGGCGGCTCGAACTCTTTGCCATTGCCGACGGTATGGGTGGCCATCGCGCCGGCGAGGTGGCCAGCGCGATTGCGCTCGAAGGGCTCCAGGCTGCCGTCGATTCCGGGATCCCCGTCGGCGACGCGGTCGGCCGCGCCAACACCGCGGTCTGGGACAAAGCATCGGCCGACACCTCACTCGCCGGTATGGGCACCACGCTCACGGCGGCCTGGTCCGACGGCACCACCCTGACCGTTGCCCACGTCGGCGATTCGCGCGCCTACCTCTTGAGGGACGACACGCTGCAGCGCGTCACGGTCGACCACAGCCTGGTGGAGGAACTGATCCGCGACGGCAAGCTCACCGAGGAACAGGCTTCCGTGCATCCGCAGCGTTCCATCATCACTCGCGCGCTCGGCGTCGACTCGACGGTGGACGTCGACGTCTATTCACTCGTGTTGCAACCCAACGATCGCGTGATGCTCTGCTCCGACGGCCTCACGTCCATGGTCCGGGCGAACGGCATCGCCCAGATCTTGCGGAGCGAGCCCGACCCGACCGCCGCCGCCAATGCGCTGGTGGACGCCGCCAACGAGGCCGGGGGTGACGACAACATCACCGTGCTCGTGCTCGATGCCCGTGCCGACGGCGTCGATCCGCTTCCCCGTTCGGTCGCCGCGGCCATCGGGGTCACCCCGGGCGGGGCGGAGACTGCGGCGGGTGCCGCCGATCCGACCTCGGGCGAAGTGGTCCCGACCGCGGCGGTCACCGTCGTGACTCAGACCACCAGCCGCGACACCACTGCGGCCGCGCCCGGCGCCCCGGTGGAACCCGACGCCGCGGCACTGCCGCGCGACACGGCCGGCTACCGGCCACGAGCCGCACGCCGTGGGAGAGGTCGGCGCGCCGGCCGCGGTGTCGGCCGCCTGCTGCTCTTCGCCGTCCCGATCCTCGTGATCTTCGCCGTCGCCATCGGGGCGATCGGGTGGTACGCACGCAACTCGTACTTCATTGCGTTCGACGCCAAGGGCCGGGTTGCGCTGTACCAGGGGCGGCCCGGTGGGATCCTGTTCTGGGATCCGAAGCTGGAGACGACCACCGCGCTTCGTGCGAAGGACCTCACGGCGGTCGGGCGCCGAGCCGTACGCGCGCATCGGGACGACTTCAACAAGCTCGCCGACGCGAAGAGCTTCGTGAAACGTGAAACCACGACGACCACGGTCACCACCACACCGAGCACCACGTCCACGACTCTGCCCGCGGGCACACCACCCGGGGCTTCGCCCACCGCACCCGCCACGCCGAGCCCGACGTAGATCATGAGTGGTACCCCCTCCGCGCTGGCCCGGTTCCGTCGCACTCGCGAGCTCAGCCTCGGCGTGCTCGCGCTGCTCATCACCGCGGGTGGCTACGTGCTGTTGGCACTCTCGAAGGCGCCTGCCCTCCCGGCGCACGTCTGGGGATTCCTCGGCGCGATCGTCGGCCTGTTCGCTTGCGCGCACATTGCCGTTCGCCGGCTGGCGCCACGCGCCGACGCGACGCTGTTGCCGATCGCCGCGCTCCTGCTCGGGATCGGATTCATCACCATCTCGCGGTTGGACCTCAACGCGAAAAAGTTGGACCCGGCAGTTGGACCCGCGCAGGCGGTCTGGATCGCGGTCGGGATTGGGACGTTCGTCCTCACGCTCGCGTTCGTTCGCCACGCCCGATCGCTCGCCCACTACCGCTACACCTTTCTGCTGCTCGGCGTGGCGGCGCTGCTCGTCCCCCTCGTTCCCGGCCTCGGCGCGCAGATCAACGGGGCCCGGCTATGGATCCGCATCGGTGGGCTGACCTTCCAACCGGGCGAGTTGGCGAAGGTCGTGCTCGTGATCTTCTTCGCCGCTTACCTCGTGGAGAAACGCGAGCTGCTGAGTTCCGGAAGCCGCCGACTCGGCCGGCTGTACCTCCCCGACCCGAAGCACCTCGGCCCCCTGCTCGTTCCCTGGGGCGTGGCCATTCTGATCATGGTGCAGCAGAAGGATTTGGGCTCCTCGCTGCTGTTCTTCGCCGTCTTCGTGGCGATGCTCTACATCGCGACGCTGCGCAGCGCGTACCTCCTCGCCGGAGCCACGCTCTTCGCCGGTGCCGTGACAATCGCGTACCAGGCGTTCTCCCACGTGCAGGAGCGCGTGAGCGTCTGGATCAACCCGTGGAGGGACGCGCAGGGCCAGGGCTACCAGCTCACCCAGAGCCTGTTCGCGTTCGGCAGTGGCGGGTTCGCGGGACGCGGGATCGGCCTCGGCACGCCGAACATCATCCCCGTCAACCGATCCGACTTCATCTTCGCGGCGATCGGTGAGGAACTCGGCCTGATCGGCACCGTCGCAGTCATCGGCGCGTTTCTGCTCCTCGTGGGCAGCGCGTTCCGCATCGCGCTGCAGTCGGAGCGGCCGTTCTCACAACTTTTCGCAGCCGGCCTCGGGACGATCCTTGGTGTGCAGTCCTTCGTGATCATCGGCGGCGTCACGCGCGTCATCCCGTTGACCGGGGTCACGTTGCCATTCGTGTCCTACGGCGGATCGTCGCTGATCGCGAACTTCGTCATCCTCGCGCTCCTGATGCGGATCTCGGACGAGAGCGCAGCCGACGCCGAAGCGAAAGCCGCCGGTGCAGCACGTCTGCTCGCCATTGAATCGACCCACGCATGAACGTGGGGATCCGCCGCGTCGGCATCGCGGTCGTCGTGCTCATGATGTTGCTGGTCGGCCAGCTCACGTACCTCCAAGTGGTCGACGCGAAACAGCTCTCGCGCGATCCGCGCAACCATCGCGACACGTTGAAGGATCTCCGCGCGCCTCGCGGAACGATCATCAGCGAGGACGACCAGATCCTCGCGGTCTCGAAGCCGAGCCACGACGAGTACGCGCTCCAGCGCGAGTACCCACGCGGCGCGTTGACCTCCCAGATCGTGGGCTACCAGTCGCTCGTCGTCGGCACCACCGGCCTCGAGCGCACCTACAACGACGTCCTCACCGGGCGGAGCCGTTCCAAGCTCGGGTTGCGTGACGTCGTCGACCTCCTGCGCGGCACCAATCGCGTCGGCAACCTCCGCACGAGCTTGCGGGTCAATGTGCAACTCAAAGCGAAGGAGGCCCTCGCCGAACAGCGCGGCTCAGTGGTGGTGCTCGAGCCGAGCACCGGACGAATCGTGGCGATGTACTCGAACCCCACGTTCGATCCACAGCCGCTGACCGGACACGCGGCCAACCCGGTGCAGCAGTACTTCAACCTCCTCAACAAGGCCGACGGAAACCCCGCACTCCCGCGCGCCTACCGCGAGATCTATCCCCCCGGCTCGACCTTCAAGGTCGTGACCAGTACCGCGGCCATCGACGCCCAGCTCGTGCCCGCCGATCGACGCTTTCCCACCAATAAATCCCTTCCGATTCCGCAGGCTCCCAACAATCCGATCAACAACTTCGGTGGCAGCTCCTGCGGCGGCGACTTCCTCACCGTCTTCACCACCTCGTGCAACACGGCCTTCGCCCAACTCGGCCTCGACCTCGGAAACCAGTTCGCGCCGGCGATGCAGAAGTTCGGCCTCTACCAATTACCGCCGCTCGACATTGCGCCGGGTGCGGTTGCGAGCACCGGTCCCGCGTTCGGGAGCTTCGACCAGAACAAGCCCCGTTTCGCGTTGGCCGGTATCGGCCAGGGTGATGTCTTCACGACCCCGCTCCAGATGGCGCTCGTCGCCTCGGCCATCGCCAACAAGGGCGTGATCATGAAACCTCACGTGGGCGTGGCGGTCACCGATGACCAGGGCAAACTCAGCGCGCCGATCAAGGACCAGGTCTGGCGCCGAGCCACCTCGGAGGCGACCGCTGCCGCCGTACGCGACCTGATGATCAACGTGGTGACGAGCGGGACCGGCACCGCAGCCCAACTCCCGGGCATCACCGTCGCCGGCAAGACCGGCACTGCTCAGACCACACCGGACAAGAACCCGCACGCGTGGTTCATCGCGTTCGCGCCCGCCGAAGCACCACGCTACGCGATCGCGGTCATCGTCGAGAACGGCGGGAGTCAAGGTGGCGACGCCACCGGTGGCCATCTCGCCGCACCGATTGCGAAGAAGATCCTCGAATACCTGCTCGTGCCCGGGACCGCGCCGTGACCGCGCCCGTGCGAACCGACCCCATTACCGTGATGAGACCTGATGGCTGATCCCACCGAGTACGCCGATCGTTACGAGATCGTCCGCGAGATCGCACGCGGCGGGATGGCGAACGTCTACCTCGCGCACGACAAGAAGCTCGATCGTCCCGTGGCGCTGAAGGTGCTCTCGGCCGAGCTCTCCCGTGACCCCGCCTTCGTGGAGCGCTTTCGGCTCGAGGCGCAATCGGCCGGCGGCCTCAACGATCCCAACATCGTCGCGGTCTACGACTGGGGTCAGGAGCAGTCCACGTCGTTCATCGTGATGGAGTACGTCGAGGGGCGCACCCTTCGTGATGTGATCAACGAGGGTCCGGTCGCCGCCGATCAGGCCGCCCGCATTGCCGGTGACATCGCCAAGGCACTCGCGGCGGCTCACCGCGCCGGTGTCGTCCACCGGGACATCAAGCCGGGCAACGTGCTCATCACCCCGACCGGTCAGGTGAAAGTCACCGACTTCGGCATTGCGCGCGCCAACGGCGTCGGGGACGGCCTCACCAAGACCGGCGCGGTCATGGGCACCGCCACCTACTTCTCCCCTGAGCAGGCCCAGGGCGTGCCCGTCGATGCTCGTTCAGATATCTACTCGCTCGGTGTCGTGCTGTACGAGATGATGACCGGCGTGGTTCCCTTCGCCGGGGACAGCGCGGTGTCGGTCGCGTACCTCCACGTGCGCGAGCCGGTGAAGGCGCCGTCCCAACGTCGGCGGGATCTCTCACCCGCGCTCGAGGCGATCATCCTCACGTGCCTCGCCAAGGATCCAGTCGATCGGTATCAGTCCGCTGACCAGCTCCGCGCCGATCTCTTGCGATTCCAGCGCGGTCAAGCCCCGATTGGTGGCCCGGCGACGGCCGCAGTCGCCGCGGTGGGCGAGCCCACCATCGTCGCCGCCCGCCCTGCGGTCGCGCCCGCCACTGCGGTGGTGTCGGCGGTCGCCGTGACGTCGGCCGGGGGCCCGCCGCGCCGGAAGGGGTCGCGTGGTCCCGTCGCGCTCGTGGTGGTCCTTCTGCTCGCGTTGATCGGCCTCGTCGCGTTCCTCCTCGTCCAGGTCTTCGCCGACAACGGTCCCACGGTGAAGACGGTCACCGTCCGAGGCGTCATCGGTCTCACCGAGGCGAAGGCTCGCCAGACGCTCATCGATCAGGGCTTCAAGGTCGCCACGACCCGCGAACCGAACCAGAAGCCGGTGGGTACGGTCTTCGACCAGAACCCCCAAGAAGGCGAGTTCAAGAAGACCGGTACGACCGTCACGATTTTCGTGTCCGACGGCGCCGGCACGGTCAGCGTCCCGAAGGTTGAAGGTCTGGAACTGGCCATCGCGACCAGCCGCCTGACGAAGCGCGGCTTCGTCGTCACGCCGGTGCCCGAACTGAGTGAGACCGTGAAGGCCGGCACTGCCATCCGCACCGACCCGCCTGCCGGCAAGAAGCTGGAACCCGGGAGCAACGTGAACCTCATCGTCTCCGCCGGTCCGGCGCCCATCGCAGTTCCCACCGTCGTTGGACTGGATCAGAGCGACGCCACCCAGCAACTTGTCGCCGCCGGGTTCCGCGTCTCGAAGACGACCGAACCGAGCCGCACCGTGGCCAAGGACCGCGTCATCCGCACGCAACCCGGTCCCGGACAACCCCAGCCGAAGGACTCAACGATCACCATCGTGGTGTCGTCGGGAACCAAGCAGACGCCGGTCCCCGACGTCGTCGGGAAGAATCAGTCCGATGCGGTCTCCGCACTCGATGCGGCTGGATTTCAAGCCAACGTGAGCCAAGCGATGTCCACCAGCGCCAACATCGGCAAAGTGATCAGCCAGAGCCCCGCCGCCGGCACCGTCGCGGACGACGGATCGGCCGTCACCATCACCGTCGGCATCGCCGCACCGACCACCACGACCTCCCCGACGACCACGACCACCTCCAAACCCTCGCCGCCGACCACGTGACGCCGCGGTGGCTCCGGTGACGGATCCACTCGCCCAGTGGTACGAGACACACGGGCGCCATGAGCTGCCCTGGCGCGAGACCCGAGACCGGTGGGCGGTGCTCGTCAGCGAGGTGATGTTGCAGCAGACCCAGGTGGCGCGCGTGCAGGCGGTGTGGCCCGAGTTCATCGACCGATTCCCGGAGCCGAAGGTGATGGCGGATGCCGGCGTCGGTGCCGTCATCGGCGCGTGGGGCCGGCTCGGCTATCCCCGCCGCGCCCGGCGACTCTGGGAGTCCTCGGCGGTGATCGCCGACGCCGGGTGGCCCGAGGTCCTCACCGAACTGCCCGGTGTCGGTCGGTATACCGCCGCCGCGATCAGGGCGCAGGCCGACGACGAGGACGTTCCTGCCATCGAGGTGAACATTCGACGAGTCGTCCAACGCGTCGACGGAAGACTGCTCTCCGAACGCGCCGCCGAACTCGCGAGCGTGCGCCTCGGCCGCGGTCTGCGCGGACGGGACCGGCTGCTCGCGCTCATGGATCTCGGGGCCACCGTCTGCACACCTCGCGCGCCCGCGTGCCCGGTGTGCCCGGTGCGGCGGAGGTGCGCGACCCGAGGACCGCTTCCCAACGAAGTCACCGCTCGTCAACCGGCGTTCGAGGGTTCGTTTCGCCAACGTCGCGGTCTCGTCATGGCCCGACTGCGCGCGGAGTCCAAGGTGCCGATCGCCGAGCTCGACGCCGAGGCCCTGGCAGCGCTGGTTGCCGACGGTCTGGCGACCGTCAACGACACCGACGCGCAACTCCCCTGAGGCCCCCGCGCGTCCGCGGTCGATCGAGCGGTCGGCCGAGGCGCGTCAGGACACGAGGTTCAAGAAGTTGCGGATGATGTCGTGGCCGCCGACGGTCAGCACTGCTTCCGGGTGGAACTGCACACCGTGGATCGGCAACTCACGATGCCGCAGCCCCATCACGATGCCGTCGACCGTCGTCGCCCCCACCTCGAGGCAATCCGGGATCGAGTTCGCGTCGACGACGAGCGAGTGATAGCGGGTCGCGGTGAACGGATCGGGGAGACCGCCGAACACCCCCTGGCCGTCGTGCTCGACCTCCGAGGTCTTGCCGTGCATCACGCGATCGGCGCGCACGACGGTCCCGCCGAACACCTGCCCGATGCATTGATGACCGAGACACACGCCGAGTACGGGAACGCCGGCCCCGCCGAACGCGGTGATCGCCTCGTTGGACACGCCGGCGGATTCGGGACGGCCGGGTCCCGGTGAGATCAGCACTGCATCCGGTTCAAGCGCGCGGAGCTCGTCGATCCCGTGGGCGTCGTGGCGGTGCACGATCGGATCGGCACCGAGCTCACCGAGGTACTGCACGAGGTTGTAGACGAACGAGTCATAGTTGTCGACGACCAGCACCCGCGCACCCATCGCCCGGACGGTACCGGACGCCGACCACCCGCCCCCGGTCGATAACCTCACGCCGTGCCGCAATCCAAGACCACTCGCCGTCCTCCGCCGCCCAAGCGCAAGACGCCGCCACCGAGCAAGCTCTGGGTTCCCGCGTTGATGTTCTCGTTGCTCGGGATCGGCGTGGCGCTCATCGTGACCAACTACTTCGGGATGCTCCCGGGTGGGGCCAACAACAAGTTCCTGCTGATCGGCATCATCGAAGTCACCGGCGGCTTCATCGTGGCCACCATGCTCCGCTAGTTACACGCGTGTCGTTCCCCACAGCCGGGGGATAATCCTGTGGACAACTCAGATCGTCCCTGGTCAGGGACGCGGTGCCACGGCGACGGGTGCCATGTCTTCTCGACAGTGACGGGGCGCGTCGGGCGCGTCCGCTTCCGGGGACGCGGTCATGGTCACCTCGGTGCCACAGACCATGCACCGGTAGCGGTAGTCCACCGGCTTCAGCTGGGAGACGTCGGGCTCATCGGGCGGAGGTGGCGCCATCATCACCCGCACGATCCTGACCGCGATCAGGTAGAAGACGAGCGCCATGGCGAGTGCGATGAGGATGCGAATCGCGATGTCCATAGTCTCCTGACGCGACGGGGAGCGAGTGTTCCAGTGTACGCGGCGACCCCTGACTATCGTCAGCCGCCGTGCGCAACATGGACAAGGCCCTCGGCGACGGTGGGATGGCGCTGCTCGGACAGCTCGGCGTCGACTTTCTCCGGTACGGCGAGGGTTGGGTCGAAGCTGCGTGGACACCCACGGAATCGGCCTGCAACCCGGTGGGTGGTGTCCACGGTGGCGTCTACGCCGTGGTTCACGACGCCGCGATGAACTTCGCCACGAACAGCGCGCTGGAGCGCGGTGAAAGCGGCGCCACCATCTCGATCACCTACGCCACGATGCGCGGCGCCAAGGCCGGCGACCAACTCAGCGTGCGCGGCGAGGTCGTGCGGCTCGCTCGCCAGATCGCCTACCTTGAGACCACGATCACGAACGCTGAGGACCACGTGGTGTCAAAGGCGTCGGGCACCTTCATCCTGCGACGACGTGACACATCGGCGGCGGGCGGCGGCGCAGCCGATGCAGATGCAGATGCATCGAGCGAACGCAGGTCGGCGACCACCCAACCGTGATCGCGCCGAGCGCGGTGTCGGCCACCGAGTCGGTACCATCCGAAGTTCGTCCCTGGACGCGCCGCATTGGCCACGGCTGGTTGGTGGAGACCACGCTCGGGGTCGCGCTGTACTTTACCTACGACGAACTGCGCTCGCGCGTTTCCGGCTCCGCCACCGCCGCGCTCGCTCATGGATACGACATCGTGCGCATCGAGCGCGCCGTCGGGCTCTACCAGGAGCACCGGGTGCAGCAAGCGTTCATCGGCTGGCCGGCCTTCCTGTCGTTCTGGAACATCTACTACGGCACGATCCACTTCGTGCTGCCCGTCGTGGCGTTGGTGACCCTGTGGCGGAGAGCACCGGCCCGGTACGTCCGGTGGCGCAACACGCTGCTGCTCATGCTCACCTTCGGCCTGCTCGGGTTCTGGCTCTACCCGCTGATGCCTCCGCGCCTCATGCCGCATCGCTTCGGTTTCGTGGACACCGCGGCGGAGTACTTCAACTTCGGGCCGCAACAGCGCGTGGTGCTCCGCCACGGCATACCGACCGCCGCGTCGCGAGCGGCCTTCGGCAACCTGTTTGCGGCGATGCCGTCGCTCCACGCCGGCTGGTCGATGTGGTCAGCCCTCGCCCTCGCGCCGGTGGTGCGCCGGCCCGGCCTGCGCGCGCTTGTCCTGCTCTATCCGCTGGTGACGACGTTTGCCGTCGTCGTCACCGCGAACCACTGGATCCTCGACGCGATCTGTGGTTGGGTCGCGCTCGCATTGGCGTGGCTCATTGTGGTGGCCGTGGAGCACCGACCCGCGCCACGCGACCGTCGACCAGTTCCAGCGCCTGATCCGTGACCGACTCGGCTTCGTCGACGTCATGGGTCACGAGCAACGTGGTGGCACCACACTCGGCGAGCCGTTTCATCGCGTACGTCCGCACTGCCGGTCGGGCGGTCACGTCGATCGCGGCGAAGGGCTCGTCGAGCAGCGCTATCCGCGGCTCGGTGACGAGCGTGCGGGCCACGGCGACCCGCTGCGCCTGCCCACCGGAGAGGGCGTCCGGGCGAAGGTTGGCGTAGGCCTCGAGTTCGAGCGCCGCGAGTTCCGCGGCAGCGCGTTCCCGAGCGGCCGACTTGCCGGTGCCTCGACCGCGGAGACCGAACGCCACGTTGTCGAGCACCGTGAGGTGCGGAAAGAGGCGCGGGGTCTGGAAGACGTACCCGATCGGACGCCGTTCCGGGAGGACGAACGTCCCCGCGCCGTCGTCGAAGGTGGTCCCGGCCCAGGAGATACGGCCGTCGTCGACGGCGACCAGTCCTGCGATCATGTGCAACAGCGTGGACTTGCCCGAGCCGTTCGCGCCGAGCACTGCCAGCCTGGCCCCGGCGGCCACGGTGACCTCGATCGCCAGTTCGAACCGGCCGCGTCGCACGACCGCGGCAACGGCGAGCCCGTCGTGCATTTCATTCGCAGCGGGCACCGCACCACGCTCGGAACTCACCGCGCGAGCCAGCGGCCGCGGAGGGCCGTGAGCACGGTCACCGATACCGCCACGAGGACGAGACTCAAGGCGATAGCCACCTGCGGATTCGACTCGAGCAGGAGATACACGGCCAGTGGGATCGTGCGGGTCCGGCCGCGGATGTTGCCGGCGAAGGTGATGGTGGCACCGAACTCACCGAGGGCGCGCGCCCACGCGAGCGCGATGCCGGCGGCCACCGCCGGCGCAGCGGCCGGCAACGTCACGCGGCGCAGCACCGTGGCGCGGCTCGCGCCCAACGTGGCCGCGGCTTCTTCCAAATCCTGATCGAGCCCGCGGATCGCAGCCTCGACGGTGATCACGAGGAACGGCATCGCGACGAACGTCTCCGCCAGGATCACCCCCGGCGTGGAGAACGTGAGTTGCAGCCCGAACCACGAATGCAGCAACTCACCGGCAAACCCGGTCCGGCCGAACGCGTAGAGCAATCCCACACCACCGACCACCGGCGGCAACACCATCGGCAACAACGTGAAGGCACGAACCGCACTACGACCGGGGAACTCCACGCGCGCCAGCACCCAAGCGAGGGGCAATCCGAGCGCGCACGCGAGTGCAGCGGCGGCAATCGAACACTCGAAGGACAGTCGGAGCGCGTCCAGGGCTTCGGTGGCCGTGAGGTCGTGCCAGAGCCGGCCCCAGGCCACCTGGGTGATGAGCCCGACCAACGGCAACCCGATGAAGCCAAAGGCCACGAGCGCAACGAAGCGGGCCAGCGAAGAGTGTCGCCGTCCGCGCCGGCGCGCCGCAGTACTCATCGCGTCATGTCGGCGGGAGGAAACCGAAGTTCGCCAACACGGCCTGCGCCGGCGGCGACGTCAAGAATGCAACGAACGCGCGTCCGACCTTCGGGGCATTGCTCCCAGTCAGCGCGGCTGCCGGGTAGGTGGCGATCACGTTCTGCGCGTCCGGAAGTGCCACCATCTGAACCGTCGTGCCGGCGCTGCGCGCGTCGGTCACGTAGACGATGGCGGCATCAGCATCTCCGTTCGCGACCGCCCCGACCGTGGCCCGAGCGTCCGGCTCGCGCGTGACCGACGACTCGGGGATTTCGAGCCCTACCGTCGACACGATCTGGCCGGCGTACTTGCCGCACGGCACCGTCGCCGCGCAGAGCGCCACCACCGGTCCGTTGACCAGGTCGGCGATGGTGGTGATGTGGCGAGGATTTCCTGGCTTGGTCACGAGGGCCAAACGGTTGCGGGCGAAGACCTTCGGTGCTCCGGCCGTGCGCTTGGCGTCGACGAGCACAGTCATGTTCGCGATGTCTGCCGAAGCGAACACATCCGCGGGGGCGCCCTGTTCGATCTGGGTGACGAGCGCCGTCGACGATCCGGTGTTGAGCTCCACCGACGTACCGGGGTGTCGGCGGGTGAACTCGCTGCTCAACTTTTCGAACGCGGCATTCAGCGACGACGCTATCGACACCGTGATGGAACCGCTGAGCGAGTTGGGTGCGTTGGCATGCTCCACGCGGCCATTGCTTCCGCAGGCGGTGACGGCAACGATCAGCGCGACGATGACGCCGCAACCGCGAGAGGCGACCCGGGACACGATCAAACCTCCAAAGGAATTTCGACGACGATGTTCGTGGCCTTCACCGATGCGGTGGCGACGTCGCCGACTTCGAGCGCGAGTTCGTCGGCCGCATCTCTCGTCATCAGCGACACGATGCGATGCGATCCCGCTTGGATCTCGACGATCGCAGTCAGACCGTCGCGCTCGACGCGCACGACCAGACCCGTGAACCGATTGCGAGCCGATCGCACGATGCCGTCCGAAACGGCCGCGGGCTGTTCACTCAGAAATCGCGCGAGCTCGTGGCCCTCGACCTCGCGATGGCCGCCCGACGTGCGGGTGGTGGCGAGGCGCCCATCGTCGGTCCAACGGCGGACGGTGTCCACGCTGACACCCAGCAGATCCGCGGCTTTGCTCATCCGAAACCGGCTCACCGAGAGATTCTAGATCAGAATCCTGGTATCTGCGTTGAGTGAGGGTTGCGCTCACCACACTCGGATCACGCGTAGGTGCGTACCAACCTGAGCACCGAGTCCGAATCCGGACCCGTCACCGTCAGCCCGGTGGCGTCTGGGGCCCGTCGGCGCCCGGCGACCTCGCAGAGTTCCGCTCCACTCCCGGAGACGACCGTCACGGGATGATCGTCGAGGCCGAAGTCCCACCGCCCACCGTTCGGCCCGACGAGTTCGAACCCGACCGGTCCCGCCAACTCCGCGCCGGAACGAGCAAACGCGTACGGCAGGGTGCGCCAGGCCAGCCGCGCGATGTGGCGCAGTCGTTCCGTAGGAGCGAGCTCGACGCCGAGTGCGTTCGCAACATCGCCGGTGTGGATCCAGCACTCGGCCAACCGAGTGGCCGACAACGTGCGCGCGCTCAACCGTCCGACCACCCATTGCACGCGGGCCCTCGGATCGACGCCGTCGAACGCGGATCGAAGACGTGCCGCGGACTCGTACCACTGCACGCCAACCTTGGGACCCGACCCACCGCGCGCGTTGGCGACGCTCGCCGCCGCGGCATCGTCGACCGAGGAGTCACCACCCGCGCGCATGAACTCGGCGAGTTCGGGGGAGAGCTCGCCGCGCAGGCTCGCGAGCGCGAGCTCGTCGGTCTGGTGAAGATGGAGGACGACATCCGCGACGTCCCAGGCGTCACAAGGCGTCGGCCGCTTCCAGGCAGAGTCGTCGAGCGGCTCGAGGAGTGACCACAGCTCGGCGTGCTGACCGGCCAGATCCGCCAGGAGGTCGCTCGTCATGGCGGCATCCTGCTGCACCGAGTCCGACGCGTGACCGGTTTCCGAAGGGCCCGGAGACGAATTCAAGTCGCCCCCTGGTACGGACCGATACAAACGGGACGAATCCCTCACCCGGAGAATCCCCCATGCCCGCACCGGCAGCCCGCATCGTCCGCTCCGGAGTCACGGCGTTCGCGGTCGTCGGTCTCGCCGGAGCCGGCACTGCCGCGGCTGACGGTGGACACGGCCATCACCGCCACCGCGGCCGAGGACACCATCCGGTCGTGACCGATACGCAGCGCCAATGCATGGCCGACCTCGGGTTCGGCTTCGGGCCCGGCGTCCCCCGCCTCGACTTCCACGATCCGGCCGTGCGCGCGCAGTTCGTCGCGGCGCTGCGCTCGTGCGGCATCCTGCCGCCCGCGCCGGTCGAACCCACCACCACCACGACCACCACGACCGGGCCTGTGATCATCTCCGTCCGCGCTCGGTAGGCCGCTGCGGCGTCAGCCGTCCGCCGGCTCAAGGCGTCGGACGAGGTGTGCACGCGCGGCGGCGTCGCCCGGCGCCTGGCGCGCGTCGAGGCGTGTGGCCACCGCCAGGCGATGCTCACTATCGACATTGCCGCCGTACTTGAACTTCGCCCGCACCTCGCTCACCGCGATCCGCAGGCCGCGAATCGCGCGCAGCTTCGGCCCGTGCTCGCTCGGATCGACGACCTCGATCTCCGGTTGCACCGACTGCAGCTGTTCACGCAGAACTGCACGTACGTCTTCTGCTGTGTCGAGCACGTGCGCCTCACCGATGAGCTGCACCCCGGCGTAGTAGGTCGTCGGTATGCCGAGGCGCGGATCCTCATCGCCGACCACCTTCCAGTTCGACGGGATGTAGGACCAGTCACCGGCGACGCTCATCATCACGGTTGGGTTCTCTTCGATTGCACCCCACACGGGATTCGGTCGGGCCAAGTGGAGGACCATCTCGTCGCCGTCCAACACGAACTGGGTCGGGACCACCACGGGAACGTCACGGTTGCGGCCCCCCGCAACGAGTTGACCAAATGAGTGCACGGCAACGAAGGCCCGCCATTCGGACTCGGAGCCGCGGTCGACCCCGTGAATCAGCATGCGTGCATCATTGCCGAGCGCCGCTGTCGGCCGCGCGTATTCCAGACGTAACCGAACGTTCGCCGCGTACCCTCGACGCATGACCCCCGCCGACCTCCGCGCCACCGTCGGCGGGCTCGCGCGGGACACGAACTTCTCGGGCGTGGTCTCGGTCCGCGTCGGCGACGAGGTCGCATTCGAAGCGGCGTACGGGTTCGCCGATCGCGAACACCAACGGGTGAACACTCTGGACACTCGGTTGCCGACATCGCCGAACTCTGGCGGGCACTCTTCGCCAGCTCGATCGTGACCGCCGAGGTTGCGACCGCGATGGTGACGCCGCGGAGTACCGAACCCACAACCGGCAAACGGTACGGACTCGGGTTCTGGTTGGATCCGACCGACACGCGCGTCAGCCTCGAAGGGTGCGATGCCGGCGTTTCGTTCCGAAGCATCCATGACCAGAGTCGTGACCTCACCACCACGGTGGTTTCGAACTCCACTGAGGGTGCGTGGCCGGTGCTCCGAGCGTTGGAGGCCACCGTCGAGCCGTAAAGTGCGCCGGTGCTCCACGAGCAACCGTCGTTCTGTCGGATCTGTGCAGCCGCGTGCGGCATCGTCGTATCGGTCGACGGCGATCGCGTCGATCGAGTGCGCGGAGACCTCGACCATCCCGTCTCCCGCGGGTACACCTGCTCGAAGGGACGCGCCCTGCCCGAGTGGCACCACTCGACCGCACGACTCGATCGACCGCGTCTCCGCGGCGCGGAAACTACGTGGGATTCACTGCTCGGTGATCTCGCCGCGTCGCTGGGGGGTGTCACCGACCTCGCCGGTGCCGATGCCATCGGCCTCTACCTCGCGACCGGGTTGGCCTACGACGCGGCCGGCCAGGTGGCCGCGAGCCAGTGGCTCCCGGCCATCGGGAGTCGGTCGTTCTTCACCGCGGTCACCGTGGACAACGCTCCGGTCTTGGTGGCCGCAGAACTCGTCACCGGCCAACCGATGCTCAACCCGGTGTGGGATCCGGAGGAGCCCGGTCTGCTGATGCTCATCGGGACGAACCCGGTGGTGTCCCACGGATACGGCACTGCGTTCGCCGATCCCATCCGGCGGATTCGTGACTACCGTCGCCGCGGCGGCGAGGTGTGGGTGCTCGACCCGCGCCGGACCGAGACCGCCGCCATCGCCGACGAGCACGTGCCGATCCGTCCCGGTGCGGACATCGCCGTGCTCGGTGCGATCGCGAGTGCACTGCTCGCCGATGGCGCCGACGTGGACGAACTCGCGATGCACGTTGAACCATCGGCCGTCCAACGACTGCGCGCAGCACTGGCACCGTTCACCTCGGCACGTGCGGCCGACGAGGCCGGCGTGGATCACTCCGTGATCGTTCGACTCGTGGACGCGGTGCGATCTCGTCCCGGTCGACTCGCGGTCATGTGCGGAACCGGCGTGACCATGAGCCGCGACGGCGTCGTCGCCGAGTGGCTGCGCTGGGTGGTGTTGATCCTCTCCGCCTCGCTCGACGGAGAAGGCGGCATGCGCTTCAACCGCGGTGCGATCAACCGGCTGCGCCGACCGTCGCCGCGCGCGCCAGGCGCAGACCGACCATCGGTTCTGGGCGCCGCCAGCCGACCCGAGCTCCCGCGCGTGCTGGGGCAACTCCCGGCCGTGGCCATCGCCGACGAGATCGAAGCCGGCAACCTCCACGCGCTTCTGGTCACCGGCGGCAATCCGATCACGGCCTGCCCCGAGCCCGATCGCATGCGCGCCGCCCTCGCCAGGCTCGACGTCCTCGCGGTGGTCGACGTTTCGGAGAACGAACTCACCCAACTCGCCACCCATGTGCTCCCGGCCACCGGACAACTCGAACGAGCTGACCTCACCATGGCCGAACTCACGGCCGTGCGGTCCGGGCTCCAAGCGACCGCGGCGGTCGTCCCACCGCACGCCGAACGCAAACCCGTGTGGTGGATGCTCGCCTCCCTGGCCCGCCGGATGGGGGCCGATCTCTTGGGTGGCGCCGAGCCGGACGCCTTGACCGACGAGCTGTTCCTTTCCGGCCTCCTTGCTCGTGCACCGTTCACCGTCACTGAAGTCTTCGCTGCCGGCCCGCACGGCCTTGACGTTCCGCACGAGTACGGCTGGGTGCGCGCCGAGTTGCTCCCAGGCAATCGGTGGAACATCGCGCCGAACGAGATGCTCGAACGGCTGGGGGGCTTGACCGACGTTGCGAGTGACCGCGTCCTGGTGCCGCGTCGGGACATGGGTTGGAGCAACTCCGTGCGCTACGGCGGGACCGGACTCGAGCCGGTGGCGCAGGTGAACGCGGCCGATCTGCCCGACGGAGCGACCAGCATCACGCTGCGCAGTGCGCACGGCGCGGTCACGGTCAGCGCGGCCGTCGACGACCGCGTCCCGCCCGGCGTCGTGTCGGTGACCCACGGGCGCGCCGCGCACAGTCCGGGCTCTCTCACCAGTAGTTCGATCGACGTCGACCCGTTGACGACGATGCCCCGTGCATCGGGACTTCCCGTCACGATTTCGCGGTCACCGTCGATCGACGACGACACGCTTCCCACCGCGGGCGCGCGTCCGGAGGAACCCGATACGCGACCGTCGAAGGAATAGCCGATCGACCCGTCGCTACGTGCGCAACCGTTCCGGATCACCGAGCCTGCGGTCGGCGCGTTCCCATTCGTCATCGAGCCACGGTGCGAACTCGTCGCCGACGGGCACGTTCGGGCGCGCCACGCGCCGAATGCGAACGCGTAGCGGCTCCGTCAACGGAAGCCGCGCTGCATCGCGCAGGTCCCGCAGCGCCTCGAGTCCCGTGTGCGTGACGAAGACCAGGCCCGCATCGGGCGAGCCGGCCAGCAGTGCCCGGGTACCGCCGGCGTGAACCGGTGCCATGGTGCGGAGTCGACGCACCCGAGCGCCGCGCGCCGAATCGCGTTCGGCGACACGCGAGATGGCGCGGGCGCGCCGCGCCTCGGTCACCACCATGCCCTCGGGAAAGATGACGGCCGCGTCCTTGCGCCCCATGCCTCGAGCCAAGTGTTCGAGGTGGTCCAGCTCCGTCACCGAATCGTCCGTGCGGCGGTCGACGAAGTGATTCGGGAGCCGGTTACCCACAATGTCGAGACACGGGTCGAGCAGCAGGTCGTCCTTCAAGACGTACCGCGGTTGCATCCCGACCCGACCCAGCAGCCACGCCGGCAGCAGCGAATCCGCAATACTCGCATGGCGGGCGCACATCACGATCGGACCGGGGGCCAGCCGTTCCAAGCCGTCGATCTCGATCTTGAGGTTGGCAAAGATGCGGAGTGAGTCCACGAGTCGCTCCGCCCACCAGCGTTGCAACGCGTAGTGCGCGCCGTGATCGTCACCGCGACCGATCAACCAGAGTCCGGACGCGGCGCCGACTCCCAGGGTCTCGAGCGTCGTCCAGGCCCACCCGAACGAGAGCAACCGAAGACGAGGCAGTCGGGTGCCCGACCGAGCCAGGTCCAGGGCGGCGGCGACCGGCGCCCACACCGCGCAGGACCCACTCAGCGCGGCGGCACCGAGCGCGACCGCCGGCACGGTCACAGCGCGACGGGTCGACGCGTTGCGCAGACGGTCCGGGAGTTGGTCGCTCACATTCCCACCGACGTCGGGAACTTCCACCCACTCTTCGCCTCACACCAATCCCAGAGCGCGCGGCGTGCCGCCGGCGTGTCGGACTCTCGGGTCTTCTTCAACCGATGGATCCCGCGTGGTCGACGGTCCAGCCAGAAGCTTCCCGAACTCGACGGTGGAAGCTCGTCGCTCGCGGCCAGCCACACGAGCGTGTCGGCGCCTTCTTCGGTCGTTCGAAGGAGCGGTCCCATCAGCTTGCGGAACGTCGGGAGCGATCGCGCCACTCCTGGTGTGTCCGCCCAACCCGGGTGCATTGCGTGCACTTGGATGCCATCGGCCGCGGTCCGCTCCGCCCACATCTCGGCCAGGGTCACCTGGGCGCGCTTTGCCCGCGCGTAGGCAGTGGAGCCGTCGTAGTCGGCCGCGGTCATCTCGAGCCGCTCGATCGTGAGTGGCTGTGAGTACATCCCTCCGGACGACACCCACACCACCCGAGGGGCGGCGGCCGAGCGGAGCGCATCGAGCAGCAGCCCCGTCAGCAGGAATGGTCCCACCACCTGACTGGCCACTGTCTGTTCGATGCCTTGCGGCGAGCGACCGTAGGTGGCGTCCAACGCGCCGGCGCAGTGGATCAACGTGTCGATGTGATCGTGGCGGGTGAGCAACTCTGACGCCGCGCTTCGCACCGAATCCAGATCGCCTATATCTGCGGTGACCGAGGCCACGGAGCCGGGTGTCTGCGCGTTGAGTTGGGCGCAGACGTCTGCGGCCTTTTTCGGGTTGCGCGCGACCACTTCGATGCGCGCGCCGGCAGCGGCCAACTGCTGTGCGGCGGTGAGACCGAGCCCGGACGTCGCGCCGGTGATCACCATGACCTTGCCGGTCACGTCGTACTCGGAGTTCCAGTGATCGAGGCGTGATCGGACGATGGGGCCGAGCCGAGAGAAGCTCGGAGCGATCGGCACTTCGAGCACCTGATCGACGATGTCGGCAACCTGGCTCATGCGGTACGTCCTTCCGTGCGAGCGCGCTCGAGTAGTCCTGCGCCCGAACGACGGGTACATGAAGTAATCCGCCGCTGACCGTCGGCCCGGATGACCGGGCAGGCCATTTCCTCGGGCCTCACCAATCCGTGGGGTGGTAATCCTTGAGGAACTGGCCATACCCGTGCTCACCGGTGTTCATACCCACGATGATCGGATCGACGATCCGTGCCGCGCCGTCGACAATGTCGAGCGGGGGGTGGAACCGGTGCTCAGCGGTCTTCTGCATCGCAATCGCCACCGGATCTTCGTCGCTCACCCAACCCGTGTCCACGCTGTTCATGTGGATGCCGTCGGCGTGGTAATCCGTCGCCGACGTCCGAGTCATCATGTTGAGTGCGGCTTTCGCCATGTTCGTGTGCGGGTGCTTCGTGGTCTTGAACCGGCGATAGAACTGGCCCTCCACCGCGGAGACATTCACGATGTGCTTGTCTCGTTCGGGCGTTCGCATCATGAGGGGCTTCAGCCGCGCGTTCAAGACGAACGGCGCCACTGCGTTGACGAGTTGGGTCTCGAGCAGCTCGACGGTGGACACCTCGGCCAGGGTGAGTCGCCACGAGTTCCGGCCGCGCAGATCCACTTGTTGAAGGTCCTGATCGAGTCGACCTTCGGGGAACAGATCGTGACTCGGTCCCGCGTCAGCCGTCTCGATCACGGCTTGGGACAACTCCGCCGCGTGGGTCAGCCCCGCGATGGCGCCGAGGCCTCCGGTCTCGACGGCGACGTCCGATGACGGTCGCAGAAGTTCGGCGCCCCGCAGTCCCTCGTATTCGCCGACGAGCGCGCGCACCGCATCCGGGAGTCGCCCGAGTGATTCGCGTTCGAGTTCCATCATGTGTCGGTAGAAGTGCGGAGGCCGACGCACCGTTTGGCACGCGTTGTTGACGATGAAATCAAGCCGCGGTCGAGTGGCGGCGAGGTGAGTACAGAAGGCCTCGACGCTCGGCGTGTGCCGCAGATCGAGTCCGAAGATCTCGAGTCGGTCCGCCCACTCCTCGAAGTCCGCCTCGGCCGAATACCGCAGGGCCGAGTCACGCGGAAACCGAGTGGTGACCACCAGTGACGCGCCGGCGCGCAGCAGCTTGATCCCTGCCTGGTATCCGATCTTGACCCGCCCGCCGGTGAGGAGTGCGACGCGCCCGCGCAGGTCTGCCGTCTCTGCGCGTTTGGCGAAGTTGAACGCGGCGCAACTCGGGCACAGCTGGTCGTAGAAGTGGTGCACCTCGGTGTATTTCTGCTTGCACACGTAGCAGTGCACCGGATCGGCAACGCCGGCCGTCTCGTCGACGCTCGACCCGCCCGCGGCGGGACGCAGGTCGGTGGCGTCGACGCCGGTAGCCACGAAGTCGGCCGCCACGAAGTCCGTCGGAGGAAACACATTTGGTGTGGTGAAGACGGGCTTCGCGCGCAACGTCCGGATACCCGTCTGGTTCAGCGCGGCGTCGTCCCGGGCTCGCTTGTCGTCACGTTCGCGGCGCTGGCGTGCCCGCACCCGGCGGCGGCGCAACTCCACGTCGGGGGCGAAGACGTCACCCGCCGCGGACCGCAACCGGATCCGTTCGGCTTCGGTCAGCGGTGCGAGCAGCGTCGGATCGGTCGCGACGGCTTCGAGGAGAGTCGTGAGGTCACGGAGGCGCGCCGCCGCGTCGTCGCTCGACGCGTTGATCTGCGAGTTTTCGTCTGCCCTCACCCGCTCATCCTCCCATTTCACCCGCTCCGACCAAGACCCCGCGGCGCTGTGGGCGTGCGGGGGTACGTTTCGTGCATCGAACCGTCCGAGGGCGTCCGTCGACGCATCGCCGCGCAGTACGAACGGTTGGAGCACGCACGTCGAACCGCGCCGCTCGTCGCCATCGGCGCGCGATTCGTCGAGATCGACGGCTTCACCCAGGGCGGACTGCTGGCGATCGAACTGTTCACGACCGTCATCCCACTGATGATCCTGGGCTTCGGCTACTTCACCGGATTCGCCAAGAACGCGAGCGTCGGCAACGTCTTCATCCGCCAGCTCGGACTCGACGACTCCCTCGCAGAGACGGTGCGGGCGACCTTCGGTTCGGCTCGGGGACTCCAATCGACGTGGACGGTATTCGGCCTGGTCGGGTTCCTGGTGTGGGGGATCCCCATGGCGGTGACCGTGGCCGCGATGTACGCCAAGGCGTGGAGGCGCGAAACCTTCTCGATCGGCCGGAACCTCCTTCAAGGATCGATCTGGTTCGTCGCCTACCTCGCGATGATCATCGTGCGTGAACGCATCGGTTTCACGGGCCACGTCCACGGTGGGCTCCGCTGGATCCTGGTCGTCGTCGCACTGATCCCGGTCTGGATCTTCTGGTCCGTAAGCCCGGTCTTGTTGGTGCGCGACGGTGACCGCAGCCGGCGGGCACTGATGATCGCCGGACTCGCCGGTGTGGTCATCGACGGCGTGATCCTGCCGATCGCGGCGCGGGTTGCGCTTCCGCTGCTGTTGAAGGGATGGGCCGGGTTCGGCCCGATCGGCGTGGCCATGACCCTCATGACCTGGTGCGGGGTCATGGGGTTCGGCTGGGTCGTGACCGCCTGCGCCGGTGCCGTCCTGTGGGAACGGACCGCACCGACCCGAACCGTCGTGGAGTCCGAGTCCGAGTCCGAGTTCGAATCGTCGCCCTGAACCCGTTCTCAAGTTCGACTGAATTGTGGAAAAAGTGCCTCCGTCCGGCTCGCTCAAGGCCTGCCGAAAACGGCCGAATGGTCGGTTATGGACAGGTCGAGCGCCTTCGAACAGGACCCCGGTGCGATCCGCCGTCGGCGCCGATCCGTCCAGATTTCCGTCGATCGCCGGTCGGTGACACTGGCAATCGTGACTGCACTCCTCGTCCTCGGTGTTGCGGCTCCGGCCGCGGCTGCCGGGCTCGGCGGGCTCAGCTCCGGCGGTCTGGGAGCAGACACCTCAGTGGTCCGAAGCTGCGACTCCGACGGCGTCGGCGTCGGCTACCAAACGGGATCGAGCGCGAGCGGACGGCCGACGGTGACCGGTGTGGTGCTCAGCGCCCTGCATCCGAGTTGCACCGGATCGACGCTGCACCTGACCATCTCGGGTGCCGGCGGTGCTCAGCTGGGAGCCGTGACCGCTCCGGTGACCGGCTCGGTGCAAACCATCACCGTGGCGACCCCGATCGACGCGACCATGGTCACCGGCATCGCCCTCGTCATCACCGGCTGAGGTCGGACCCGTCTCCGACTCGGCGCGCGTGACCTACCACCGAACGTGGTCACACCGGGAGGTGCGGTCGGTACTTTTTGCCTTTTCGGAATCCGCCTGAGAGAATCGGCCACTCGGAGTGCCAATCCAGGCGGAGCTCTCGTCGTCAGACGGGTGATGGAAAGGGAAGGTACGAACGCCGATGAGTGTTCGACGCGCGCGATT
>JANYJV010000128.1 GCA_025361725.1 Acidimicrobiia bacterium
GTTACCAGTCACGCCTCTATCGAGCCACGCCGCAGCGGGCGGTGACCGGCCAGCAAGCTATGAGAGAGCCACACCGGAGTGGGCAAGGAGCCTGGGAGCCAGCCGGTCACCGACCTCGCACCCTACGGACCTGCAGGACCCGGGTGCTGCCCGCCATTCAAGACAAGTCAGGAACCTGTTGACCCAGACCCCTGGCTGTCATGTCCGCTACCGGTCGTGGCTCTTCTGAATGCCCCTTGAGCTGAGCGATTGGAAGGACCAACAACATGATGACATCTTCAGCGCGACACGTCTCGGGTGGTGTCGACACCCACGACGATGTGCACGTCGTCGCGGTGCTCGACTCCGCGACCGGGAAACGGCTCGACACCGGCTCGTTCCCAACGACCCGAGCGGGTTACACGAGCCTGCACGCGTGGATGGCCGGCTTCGGGACCATCGATCGGGTCGGTGTCGAATCGACCGGAAGTTGGGGTGCGGGCCTGACCCGGCATCTCAGCGCGGCTGGGGTCGAGGTGATCGAAGTGGACCGCCCTGACCGCAAAGCCCGCCGCTTCGAAGGCAAGTCCGATCCGACCGACGCGGAAGCCACCGCCCGGGCGGTGGTCTCGGGCCGAGCAACGGGTATCCCAAAGTCTCGAGATGGTGCGGTGGAAGCGATCCGATCTCTCGAGATCGTCTACCACGCCGCGACATTGGATCGGACCCGGGCCATCAACCAGTTCAAAGCGTTGATTGTGACGGCACCCGATGGGCTCCGTCACCGCCTCCGGACCGGCCTCTCGTTCACGGTGGCGCTGGGACGGGCCCGCCGGTTCGCGGACACGCATCCCGACCCGACCGAACGCGAGACCCGGTTCGCGTTGCGGGAACTCTCCCGCCGGATCGAGTTCCTCAACGCGCAGAACCGGCGACTCGAGGCTCGCATCAACGAACTCGTCGCCGCTCACGCCCCCGCGCTGCTCGGCCTGTTCGATGTCGGTCCCCACGCCGCCGCTCAGCTCCTCGCCGCGGTTGGCGACAATCCGCAACGACTCCGTTCCGAAGCCGCGTTCGCGAAACTCTGTGGCGTGTGCCCACTGCCAGCATCGTCGGGCAAAACCACCCGCCACCGACTCAACCGTGGTGGCGACCGACGCGCGAACAACGCCTTGTTCACGATCGTGTTGGTCCGTATGCGTTACGACCGTCGCACCCGCGCTTACGTCGAGCGACGCACCGCGGAAGGCAAGACCCGCAAAGAAATCATGCGGTGCCTCAAGCGTTACGTCGCCCGAGAAGTCTTCGCCGCGATCACCAACCCACCCGCCGACATCCCAACCGGGGTCGAACTCCGCCGGTTACGGAACGAGCAGCGGCTCAGCCTCACCACCGTCTGCAACGCGATCGGCACCGCGCCCATCACCCTCTCCCGCATCGAACGCGGCCTCACCCACGACACCCGCCTCGCCCGACGAGCACACACATGGATCACCCAAAACGCCACTTGACATCTATAGGAGCTTCACTCAGCTCAACTCGATGAACCGCTCTGCGTCGATATCGACCGCGCTTACGCGAGCGCGATCGAGTCTCGCAACCCGAGGCGCCGTCCGGGTGATCGCGCGTCCGCGGACGCGTTCGAGTCCGGAGACGCTCCACGCGCCAGCGGACGCGTTCGAAATCTGGAGACACCACCAACCGGACCGCCGCGTACGGCTGCGACCACCAGGACCACGGCTACCGAGTCCACGACGCGTCCGCGGACGCGTCAACTCAGAAGGAACCTGAAGTTGCTCAGGCGGCCTGTGCGACCTCGAGGCGCAACTCGGCACGGGCCAGCGCGGCCTGTGCTTCTTCGTCCTCCGCGTTGGCGGCGACGCGAGCGGCGGCAGTTTCCTTTGCCGTTTGGGCCCGCACGACGTCGACCTGCTCGGGAAGTTCGGCGACGTCGGAGAGGATCGTGACGTGATCGCCACTGACCTCGACGAACCCACCGTGCACTGCAACCGCAATCTCACCCTTCTCGGGGAGGATCACCCGCACCTTCGCCACACCGAGTGCGCCGACGAACGGCACGTGCCCGGGGAGGAACGCGATCTCACCGTCGGTCGTGCGGCACACGACCATCTCCGCGTCGCCCTCGTACAGGACACGCTCGGGTGAAACGAGTTGGACCGCGAAGGGCATGTTCAGTTCTCTCCGAGCGTTTTCGCCTTGGCCAACACGCTCTCGACGCCACCGACGTTGAAGAAGGCCTGCTCCGGGATGTCGTCGAGCTCACCATTGACGAGCGCTTCGAAGCTCTCGACCGTTTCCTGGACCGGCACGAAGATGCCGGGGAGACCAGTGAACACCTCACCGACGAAGAACGGCTGCGAGAGGAACCGCTGGATCTTGCGGGCCCGGCTCACCGTGACCTTGTCTTCTTCGGAGAGTTCGTCGAGACCGAGGATGGCGATGATGTCCTGGAGCTCTTTGTACCGCTGGAGCACAACCTGCACCCGACGAGCACAGTCGTAGTGGCGCTGGCCCACGATCTCGGGCGCCAGGATGTTCGACGTCGAGGACAGCGGGTCCACGGCCGGGTAGATACCCAGCGCCGCGATCTGACGAGACAGCTCAGTGGTGGCATCGAGGTGGGTGAAAGTGGTGAACGGCGCCGGGTCGGTGTAGTCGTCCGCAGGGACGTACACGGCCTGGAGCGAGGTGATCGAGTGACCCTTCGTGGAGGTGATCCGCTCCTGGAGCTCGCCCATCTCGTCGGCGAGGGTCGGCTGGTATCCGACCGCGGACGGCATACGTCCGAGCAGGGTGGACACCTCGGAACCGGCCTGCACGAAGCGGAAGATGTTGTCGACGAAGAGCAACACGTCCTGGTTCTTGACGTCCCGGAAGTACTCGGCGACGGTGAGTGCGGAGAGTGCCACGCGCAGACGCACACCCGGAGGCTCATCCATCTGACCGAAGATCAACGCGGCCTTGTCGATGACGCCGGACTCCTGCATTTCGATCCACAGGTCGGTGCCCTCACGGGTGCGCTCACCCACGCCGGCGAACACCGAAACACCACCGTGCTGGGTGGCGACCCGGTTGATCATCTCCTGGATCAGCACGGTCTTGCCCACCCCGGCACCACCGAACAGGCCGATCTTGCCGCCCTGCACGTACGGCTCGAGGAGGTCGATGACCTTGATACCGGTCTCGAACATCTGGGCCCGAGCCTCGAGCTGGTCGAAGGTCGGCGGGTCGCGGTGGATCTCCCACCGGTCGTCGATGTCGGTCAGCTCGTCGGCCGAGACGTCGATGGGCTCGCCGAGCACGTTGAAGACGTGGCCGAGCACACCATCGCCCACCGGCATGGTGATACCCCGACCGGTGTTGCGCACGACGGTGCCGCGCTTCAGACCGTCGGTCGGGCTCATGCAGATGACGCGCACCCGGCCGTCACCGATCTGCTGCGCGACCTCGGCGGTCACGAGGATCGTCTTGCCGTCGAGCTCGATGTCGAGGTGCAGCGCGGTGTTGATCTCCGGCAGCGAGTCGGGCGGGAACTCGACGTCGACCACCGGTCCGGCGATCGCGACGACGCGACCTTCCTTGAGGGTGGTCTCGTTATCGGCAGTCATCGTCATGATGGCGCTCCTGGTAGCTCGAAAGAATCTGTGGTCACTGGGGGTCACCGAGTGACATCGGGGTGTCGAAAACGTCGCCGCGGCTGACCCCACCCGATTGCAGTGCTTCGGCGCCGCTGACGATTTCCATGATCTCGGTAGTGATCGAGTCCTGGCGGGCTCGGTTCATGATGCGGGTCAGGCTGATGATCAGCTCTTCCGCATTGTCCGTCGCGGCCTTCATGGCGCGCTGGCGAGACGAATGCTCGGACGCCGCCGCGTTCAACAAGGCAGCGAAGATACGGGCTTCGACGTACCGCGGCAACAGCGCATCGAGGATCGCCTCGGGCGCCGGTTCGAACTCGTAGCTCGCGCCCACCGTGCCAGCTTCGGATTCGGCGGGCTTGCCATCGCCGCCGGCCATGATCTCGCGCTCGAGCGGCACCAAGGGACGCCGGACCACTTCTTGGCTCCCGGCACTGACGAAGCGCGTATAGATCAGCTCCACCATGTCGAACTTCTCGGCCAGGAAATCAGCCGTCACGACCTGGCCGATCGCGCGGGCGTCTTCGTAGCTCGGCTTGTCCGAGAACCCGGTGAAGGCGTGGTCGATGTTGAAGTTGCGGTACCGGAAGAAGCTCTCGGCCTTCCGGCCGACGACGATGAGCGCGTAGTCACGGCCGAGTTCGGCCTGCTCGTTCATCGAACCCTCGGCGGCACGGATGACCGATGAGTTGTACGCCCCGCACTGTCCGCGGTCCGCGGCAATGACGACGTGCGCGACCCGGCGGATCTCCGGACGCGGCGTCAGCAACGGGCTCGCGACACCGCCACCGGTCGCACCGAGGTCACGCACGACCTCGGTGATGTGCTCGCTGTAGGGAACCGCCGCGTGCACTGCTTGCTGCGCCTTGACGATCCGACTGCCCGCGATCAATTCCATCGCGCGCGTGATCTTCTTCGTCGACTGCACACTCGCGATGCGCCGCTTGAGAATCCGCTCCTGACCACCCGCCATCTAGATCACTCGCTCGCTCTCTGCGGACCCAAATTCCGGACCGCCCTTTGAAGCTCGAGTGGCGTACGACTCACGGATAGGGTCCGCGGCCGTTCGCTTGCTGGGCGAGCACGCTCCGCTCGTTCCTCGCGGCGCGTGCCGCGTCGCGAGTCGTGCGCGCGTGCACGTCCGGGCCACAACCTGGCGCTCGATTGATACGGATTGCATTCGTGCTGTCTCGCTATTCCGTGTCGAGGGTTTTGTAGGACTTGGCCTCACCGAGAGGATCGGCATCGGGATCCAAGTGGGGCAACTCCGTCGGAGTGGAGACATCGGCCGAACCGTCGCCGTGCTTGGCCACGAAGGCGGCCTTGAAGTCGTCGACGGCTTGACGCATGACGGCGTCGTCCGGCATGGCGCCGGTGTCGCTGATCGTGCCCATGAGGTCTGCGTGGCGGGTACGGAACGTGTCGAGGAGTTCGGTCTCGAACACCTTGACCTGCTCGACCGGAAGGTCGTCCAGGGTTCCGGTGGTGCCGCAGTAGATCGACACCACTTGCTCGGCCACCGACATCGGTGAGTTCAACGGCTGCTTGAGCAGCTCCACCAGACGGTACCCACGGTCGAGCTGCGCCTTCGACACTGCGTCGAGCTCGGAACCGAACGTGGCGAACGCCTCGAGGTCACGGAACTGTGCGAGGTCGAGCTTCAGCGTTCCGGCGACGGACTTCATCGCCTTGGTCTGCGCGGCGCTGCCGACTCGGGAGACCGAGATACCCACGTCCACCGCCGGGCGCACACCAGACTTGAAGAGGTCGTCCTGCAGGTAGATCTGGCCGTCGGTAATCGAGATCACGTTGGTCGGGATGTACGCCGAAACGTCTCCGGCCTTGGTCTCGATGACCGGCAGCGCCGTGAGCGAACCCGCGCCGAGCTCGTCCGACAGCTTGGCGGCGCGCTCGAGCAGGCGGCTGTGGAGGTAGAAGACGTCACCGGGGTACGCCTCGCGGCCTGGTGGACGACGAAGCAGCAATGCGATCTGGCGGTAGGCCTCGGCCTGCTTCGAGAGGTCGTCGTAGACAATGAGCGCGGCTTCGCCGTTGTCCATCCAGTGCTGGCCCATGGCGCAACCGGCATACGGAGCGAGGTACTTGAACACGGCCTCGTCACCGGCGGGTGCGTTCACCACGACCGTGTAGTCCATCGCACCGTGTTCGGTCAGCGTGCCGACGGTCTGCGCCACCGAGCTGGACTTCTGCCCGATCGCCACGTAGATGCACTTCACGCCCTGACCCTTTTGGTTCAGGATCGTGTCGATGGCGACGGTGGTCTTGCCGGTCTTGCGGTCACCGATGATCAGCTCACGCTGACCCCGCCCGACGGGCGTCATCGCGTCGATGGCCTTGATGCCGGACTGGAGCGGCTCGTGCACCGGCTTGCGACCGGCGATACCCGGAGCCTGGACCTCCATGCGGCGTTCCTGGTCCGTGGGAATCGGACCCTTGCCGTCGATCGGCACGCCGAGGCCGTTCACGACCCGGCCGATCAGTGCGTCCCCGACCGGCACCGAGAGGATCCGTCCGGTGGCCTTCACGGCCTGACCTTCGGCGACGGCGTCGGACTTGCCGAGCACCACCGCACCGATCGTCGCTTCGTCGAGGTTCAGCGCGAGGCCGAGCAGGCCGCCCTCGAACTCGAGGAGCTCGTTGACCGCGGCACCGGGCAAGCCTGCGACGCGGGCGACGCCGTCGCCAACTTCCAGCACCCGTCCGAGCTGCTCTTGCTCGAGCGACGTCGAGAAGGACTCGACGTGCGCGCGCAGTGCCGCCGCAATCTCCTCTGCGTTGATGGTCAGCTCCGCCATCAGACGGTCTCCCTCGTAGTTGCCGTGGATGGCTGCGCTTCGGTGTTGATGGTGAGTTCAGCCATGCTCAGATCGTTCCCTTGAGTTGCTCGAGCCGGTGACGAATGGAACCGTCGATCACGGTGTCGCCGATGCGGACGACCAGTCCCCCGAGGACGGTCGAATCCACGACGACTTTGACTTCGACTTGCTTGCGGGTCGCGTTCGACAAGGCTTCAGCCAAACGCTGTTGCTGCGTCTCGTCGAGCGGGATCGCGGACCGCACTTCGGCGACCTCGTGACCTCGTTCCGTGGCGGCCTTCTCCAAGAACGTGTTGACGATCTCGGGCAACTCGCTCGCCCGGCCGGCACCGACGATCGCCGATACCAGCGAAGTGCTCGCCGGCAACGCCTTCCCACCCATGAGCTGCTCGACCACCGCAATGCGGCGCGTGGCCGGCAACGCAGGATCGGTCAACGCCATGCGCAGGTCATCGCTGCCTTCGAGCGTGCGCGAGAACCGGAACAGGTCGTCCTCGATCGCGTCGAGCTGCTCCTCGGCCCGCGCGACGGCGAGACATGCGTCCGCGTAAGCGTCGGTACGTTCGCTCATGGTCGCTCCCCTCGCCACGTCACAACGACGCCCCGAGCATTGGGCGAGTTCCGCTCGGCCCACTCATGGTCGCTCCACTCGCTGTCGCGATCGAGCGCGAACGAGTCGGAGCGAGCTCCGCTCAGCCAGCTCACCGGCGCGTGCCTCCGACCTCGTTGATGTAGTTCTCGATCAACTGGATCTGCGTGGCCTTGTCCAGGTTGTGCCGGACGATGCGCTCCGCCAACTCAATGGACAGGTCCGAGACCCGCGACTGGACATCGGCCATCGCCCGTTCGGTTGCCAACTTGGCGTCTTCCTGGGCCCGGGCCCGGATCTCCGCCGCGTCTGCTTCCGCCCGAGCGATCAGGTCCTTGCGAACCTGGTCGGCCGACTGGCGAGCTTCCTCGATGATCCGGCCACCCTCGTTGCGGGAGTCCGCGAGCTGGCGTTGGTAGTCCGCCAACTCCTTGTCCGCCTGGGTGCGGACCGACTCGGCGTGCTCCAGGTCACCGCGAATCTTGTCTTCGCGGTCTTGGAGCGACTTCTTGATCGCCGGCCACGCTTTCCACGCGAGGAGACCGAAGACAATGAAGAACGCGATCGAGGCCCAGAGGATTTCTTTGCTCTCGGGGACGATCGGGTTCTTCGCCTTGACCTCTCCTGCTGCTTCGGCCGCCTTGACGGCGACGGCAAGCACTGATGCAAGCACGATGACCGCCCTTAGCTCTTCGCGAGGAAGAAGAGGACGAATCCGAAGAGGGCGAGCGCCTCGGTGAAGGCGATACCCAGGAACATGGTGGTGCGGACCTGACCAGCCATCTCGGGCTGACGCGCCATGGCCGTGATCGCGTTTCCGACCACGATGCCGATGCCGATGCCAGGGCCGATGGCGGCGGCACCGTAGGCGATACCGGCACCGATGGACTGAAGGCCCGCTTTGAGTTCGCCGGCCTGCTGGGCGGCGACGAGGACGTCGTGCATGTTCGTGTTCTCCTAGTGCTCGGGGTGTAGGGAATCTGCGATGTACACAGCGGTGAGAAGGGTGAAGATGTAGGCCTGCAAGAAGCCGACGAGCAGCTCGAACCCGGTGACGCCGATGTTGAGCAGGAACGGCCCGATGGTGATGATCGGAGCGTTCGTCAGCGTGTACGAGGTCAGCAGTGCCAGCGCCGTGAGCAGGATGTGGCCCGCCATCATGTTGGCGAGAAGTCGAACTGCGAGCGAGAAGGGCCGCACGACGAGGATCTGCACGAGTTCGATCGGCGTCACGAGCAGGTACAGCGCCTTCGGAACACCGGCCGGGAACAAGTGACCCGTGAGGTACTTGATGCCGTTGTGCTTGAAGCCGAGGAACCAGTACAGGACGTAGACCATCAACGACAGGAACAGCGGGATTGCGAACCGCGACGTCGGCGGGAACTGGATGCCCGGGATGATCTCCCAGAAGTTCAGGAACAGGATGAAGAGGAACAACGATCCGAGGAACGGCGTGTACCGCGTGGCGTCGTTTCCGATGACGTCACGGGTGATGCCGCGGTCCACGAAGTCGTAGGTCAGCTCGAGGACGTTCTGCACCCCGCTCGGGATGAGTTTCATCTTGCGGGAACCGCCGATGAAGATCAGCAAGATCAGCGCCGACGAGATGAACACCAGCAGTGAGGTCTTGTTGATCCCGTAGCCGCTGTCATTGAATGCGATGTCTTTCCACCGGAAGAGCTCGTCGATCGGTGGGAAGGTGAAGGCCGCGAACACGCTTGGTCCTACTCCTTGTCCTTCGAGGGCTCACCGATCCCGGGCTTCAACCCGGGGGCGGCGAGGGTGAGACTGACTGAACGGGTTTCCCACATCAGCAATGCGAGATGGGCGACGGCAACCGTGAGCACGAGCACCGGCACGTCGATGAACGACACCGGCTCGAGCGCCAGCACGATACCCAAGAGCACCGCGAGACGAACGAAGAAGCCGCCGAAGATAGCGCCGTAGATCGCGCCAACCGACTTCGTGACCGCCCAGGAGAGAATCTTGGCTGCGACCAGGAAGTTTGCGGCCACGATGAGGAGTCCGATGGCCGCGCTGAGCGCGCCATCGAGACCGCGGACGAGTCCGACGACGATCACGATGAACGGTGCGACCATTGCCGCGCGTCGAGCGAGGTGACGGGCGATCAGGCTCTCATAGGCCTCGGGACGGGTCATGGGTGTGCCGGTCCGAGGGTCAGCCAGCGTCAGTGCGTGCGCCTGGTCCACGGCTTCCCTTCGTCTTGGCGGGCGGTCTGTTCCTGATACCGGTAATAGAACGACACGAAGCTGGCGATCACACCGAAGAGGGCCAGTGCGACGAGGAAGATCGGTGCCGTCCCCGCAGATCGATCAATGAGCCAACCGATGAAGCCCAAAACGACGGGCCCAGCAGCGAACTCGATGGCTTGACTCAAACCGTCGTCGCCGACGCGTACCTTCTGAGCTGCCTCTTTGGCTCGGTCTCGCACCCACACCCCGGTTCGCCCGCAGGGGCCCGTACTGCTCGGGTTCCTGCGCTTGTGAAGTCCTTCCCAAACTATTCGGCATGCCGAGGACTCGCAAGCTGAAGGCAGTCTGAATCTTGGTCCGGTCCTGCGGACTGGTTCTCAGACCACTCCGAGCGTGGTGTTCAGGACCCGCTGCGCCTGCGCCGCGGGTCGAGTTCGATGACCTGAGCCGGCTGAACATCGGGGTTCGGGTCGAGGTTCGCTTCGGCTTCGGCCTCGGCAGCTATCGCCTGGGCCTCCTTCCTGCCAGGAAAGAAGAAGGCATAGAGGAGCAGTGCCAGCGCCATGATGCCGATGGGCACCAGCGCGTTGCCCTCGCGTGTGTACACCGGAATCAACACCAGCCCCGAGAGCAGAGCGGTCCACAGCCACAGGATCACCACGGTCCGGCGCGGACCGTGTCCGAGCCGCATGAGTCGGTGATGCAGGTGGTCCTTATCCGCCATCGAGAACGACTGCCCGCGCATCACGCGCCGGACGAAGCTGAACGTGGTGTCGACGATCGGAACGCCGAGGATGAGCACCGGAATCAGCAGCGGAGCGAAGAAGAAGTAGGTGGTGCCGCTGTACTGGTAGTCGGCCCGTCCGCCGACGGTAATCGTGGTGGTGGCGAGCAAGAGGCCGAGGAACAACGCCCCGGCGTCGCCCATGAAGATCCGCGCCGGGTTGAAGTTCCACGGAAGAAAACCAACACATACGCCGACGGCGATCACCGCGATCAGCGGGGCCGCGTTCGATCCGTCGAGCACGCCACTGTCGAAGAGTCGGTGTGAGTACAGGAACAGC
>JANYJV010000131.1 GCA_025361725.1 Acidimicrobiia bacterium
GGCTTTTGCGACTGCGTCGCAGGCCGCTCGGGCCCCGGCTCGGGGACGCGGACTGTTGAACCCGCGTGCCTTGCTCCCCTCACCTTCGGTTCCGGCTTTTGCGACTGCGCCGAAGCGAGCCAATAGCAACCGGAGCACCGAGATGGCGAGCGAAGGCTCCGAAATGATGGTCGCTGTCGCAAGAGCGGGAAAGCAGAGCGGGTATCTAGTGAAACGAGCTGCCGCCGCGATCTTCGCGGTTGGCGGCCATGACGCCGTAGCCGAGGACGATGGGGATCGGGAGGACCACGACCCCGACGATCAGCCCGATGACGGCGATGGTGATGACCGGACCCGAGAACGAGGTGGCGATCCCGATGCCGAAGCCGATCATGGCGACGAGGAGTCCGAGATATCCGATCCGTTTCGCGAGCTTGACCTGGGCGGCGATGCGGGCCCGGCGGATGAGGACCGGGTCGGTCGCCACCTCCGGGTCAGATTCCATGCGGGCGACTCTACGTAGGATGCGCGGTCGTGTCGGCATCCCTGGATCGTCTCCGTGCACTCGAGTTCGGTCCGGACATCACGCACGTGATGGCCGTCGTCAACCTTTCACCCGAATCACGAGTGGCACACTCGAAAGTCGGTTCTCCGGCTGAGGCCTTGCAGCGCGCTCGTGAGTACCGGGATCTCGGCGCCTCGTTCATCGATCTCGGTGCGCAGTCGAGCCACTTCGAGAACGCTCCGCTCACACCGGCGGAGGAGATCGAGCGAATGCTGCCTGCGTTGTCGCTGCTCGTCGACGACGGTTTCGTGGTCTCGGTCGACACGTGGAAGCCCGACGTCGCCATTGCTGCGGTCGAGGCCGGAGCCGTCATCGTCAACGACACCGGCGGGTTGGAGGATCCGGCGATCGTGGCGTTGGTGCGCGACACCGGGGTTGGCGCGGTGGCGATGCACATCGAGGGCGCCAATCCGCTGCAGGTGGGTTACCGCGCACTCGAGGACGGTCGGCCCGAGATCGTGGCCGAGGGTCTGGCTGATCGGGTACGAGCACTGCGCGCCGCCGGTGTGAGTGGCCCGTTGCTCGTGGACCCTGGCCTGTCCATCAACTACCGCAGCGACTACGAGGCCTACGGTCAGCTCCAGCTCGCCACCATCCGCGCCATTGAAGCGTTGCGGCGCAGCGGCGAGCCGGTTTTGATACCAGTGCCTCGCAAGGCGCAGACGCACCGCATGCTGGCGTACCTCACGTTGTCGATCGAGTACGGCGCCGACGTCCTACGCGTGCACGACGTGGAAGCAGCGTGCGATCTCGTACCCCTCCTCGGCCGTCGCCTCGGTGCAACCGGCTGACGCAGCTACAAGGAAGTCAGGCGGCGGTTCGTGGCATCGAGGACGGCGCGGACGATGGCCTCGGCGTCCTGATGGTCGCGCACGATCGCGGAACCCGAGATCAACTGTTCCGCGGGTGGCATGACGAAAACAACGGTGACGATAGCAACGTCATGAATACCGACTCGCTCGATCTGGGCACTGTCGATGTCGAGACACTCGGCGGCTTGCTGGAGCTGGCGGAGACCGTCGATGGTCGCGATGGCGATGAGCCGGTGGCGGGCGCTGGAGGCAACGGACCCTTCGGCGAAGCCGACTGCTTCGTCGTCTCCGCGTGCGAGGCTGACCCGGACGAGACAGCGCAAACCCGTGATTTCAGACGAGACGTTGACGAGCACGGCGCGGTGTAACTCAATCGGCGGGTTGAGTTCGATGAGCCCTTCGCCATCGCCGTTCAACTGGACGACCGAGACGATCCGGCGGTCCAGTTCGATCCCGAAGCTGGCCATCGCCACGGACTGAACGTCTCGAACGACCTGTTTTGCGTGCTTGGTGCCGGTGGCCAGGATGTGGACCTCGGTCGCGCGGCCGATGTCGTCGGTCACGACCCGGGCGGCTGAGACCTCCGGGAGCCGACAGAGCTCCCGTTCGAGCTCCAGCGTCTCGTCATCGGGGCTGGGAGTTTCGAGGGTTTCGTCCATCGTGTCCTCCATCATCCGGTTGACACTAGGACGGGATTCACCACAGTTCGTGGTTTATCGGCGCCGGGCATTGCGCGACCGCCTGTTGTCTGTGAGACTGATGTGGTCAATGGTGCGTATGTCTATTACGACCACGGGGCACATCGACGGCCGGGGACGGCCGTTTCCGTGTCTCTACAGTCGAAGGAACCGCGTGCCGAAAAATTGTTTCTGAGCGATCTCCCGAGGCCCCGCACCGCGTGCGTCAGCGTCGAGCAGGTCGTGCCGAGCCGGCGGTGACTTCGCAGCCGGTCCCTGAGAGGTAAGGAGGTCGACCCAAGTCAGACGTTGACGGCAAGGCCTCGGTGCATTCAGAACTGAAGAGTTCTATCAGCGAAGCGTTGCCCTCTGGAAGCACACAGCGGACCGCCAGAGAGGATCATTCAAAGAAGGTGATCTCCTATGCGGAAGGTTTACGTCCGTACTGCCCTGCTCATGTCCAGCGCAGCAGCTCTGCTGCTCGCCGGTGGTGCACTCAGGTGGAAGTAATCAAGGCGTAGTGCAACCGAGGTCTTGCCGCCAACAGCTGGCCAACGGGGAAATCTCATGAACGACCAACGTGCGACGAGGGTGACGGCGTATTGCGTCGCGCTGGCCACGTTCGCAGTCGGGCTCGGCGCCGTGCTGGGCGTACGCGGGCCGCTGCCTGCGTTGGCTCCGCTCCTCGCGCTCGCGCTCCTCCACCTCTTCGCCGAGAATCAACTGACCGACCTCACCGCCGAGCTCGGGTCGAGCGCCGGGGTGATGCTCTGCACCGCCGCGATGGTGGTCTTCCGTTCCGATCACAGCGCGCTCGGGGTGTTCATCGTCGGCGTGGCCGGCGGGTTCTACCTCCCACAGGTCATGAAGTGGGAGTGGCGCAAGCTCCTCTTCAACTGTTCGATGTTCGCAATCGCCTCGGTGGCGTCGGGGCTGGTGTTCTGGGCGATCACCGGCACGGGCAAGGCGTCGCCCGGCTTGTTGCTGTTGGCCGCGTTCCCGACCGCGCTCGTGTATGCCGTGGCCAACGTCGTGATGGTGTCGATCGTCGTCATGCTGGCGACGGGACAGCGCCTGCGTGACGTCATCTCCGTCGGGAGTCGCGAGTACCTCGTGTACTTCCCGTTTGCGCTGCTCGGGGTGTTCCTCGGCCTGCTCTACCTGGACTACGAGCTGGCCCTGGTCCCGCTGTTCCTGGTGCCGATCATCGTGGCCCGGCAGGCATTCTCGAGTTACCTGGCGCTGAAGCGATCTCACGAAGCGACGGTGCGAATTCTCGTCGGCGCGCTCGAGGCCAAGGACCCCTACACCGCGGGTCATGCGGAACGGGTCGCCGACTACGCGCACTACATCGGTTTGGAACTCGGTATTCCGGCGAGTCGGCTCGAACGGCTGCGGCTCGCCGCGTTGATGCACGATGTCGGGAAGCTCGTGGTGCCGAACCACCTGTTGAACAAGCCGGGCAAGTTGACGGCCGAAGAGTTCGACATCGTGCGCAAGCACGAAGACGTGTCGGTCGAGATCCTCACCCGCATCGACTTCCTCGCGCCGGTTGCGCCTAGTGCCACCAGCGAGGCCGCGCACTTCTCGCCCGTTGCGGACGACCGTGGTCAGCCGGTGGAGCCGCACATCGTCGCGGTGGCCGATGCGTACGACGCCATGACTTCGACTCGTTCCTACCGGCGCGCCTTGAGTCAGGACATTGCCTTCGCCGAGCTTCGGAAGAACTCCGGCCGCCAGTTTCATCCCCGGGTCGTGGACGCGTTGATCTCTGGACTGCGCCGGCGAGGCGAGGTCCACGGCGCCGGTCACGAACTCTTCGTGCACCACGTCAGCGCGCCACGCGGACACACCGGTTCGGCCGGACTCGGTGACCTGCTTCCCGAGGCCGACGACGTTGCCGCCGAACCGACGGGTCGATGATGAAGGACTGGGTGCGCGCCACCATCGTGGCGGTCCTCACGGCGTTGGCTGCCTCGGTCGCCGAGCTCCTCGATCGCGGTGGCTCAACCACGGCGCTGGTGGTACTGACGGGTTTCGTCGCGCTGGGTGAACTCGTCGTGCTCCGCCCCCCACACCGCGCCGCGCTGCCACTGGCCTACGCCTTCATGCTCGTCCTGGTTCGCGCGACGTCCCCAGCGGAGTGCATCCTCGCATTCGCCGTCGCCGAGTTGGTGGTGCTTCCGCTCCGGACCGAGGCCTGGAGCGAGCGCGTACGCGCGAGCGTCGAACACTTCGGTGCCGGCATCGTGGCACTCGGTGTGTACCGCTTGGCGGACTCGATCGATGGCCTCTCGCCGACGCCGCGCATGCTGAGCGCGCTTGCGTTGAGTGGCGTGGCAATAATCGTGGTACACGAAGTCAGTGCCTTCTCACGCTCGTATCGGCTTCCGCCGATCGGTGGTGCCGATTTGGCGCTGGTGGCCTCCGGAATGCTCATGGCGATCGGCTTCCGCGGTGTCGAAGCGCGCGAGAGCGTCGGGCTCTGGAGTGTGGCGCTCTTCTCGATCCCGCTCCTCTCCGCGTGGTACTCCTTCGAACGGCTGGCGGTGATCAGCCGGACCTCGGCGCAAACCATCGAAGCGTTGTCGGTCGTGCCCGAGATGGCGGGACTGGCGACGCCCGGCCACGCGGCGCGCGTTGCTGACCTCTCGGTCCTGGTCGGCGACCGGCTCGGGCTCCGGCGACGTGACCTCGACGATCTGCGCGCCGCCGCGCTGCTCCATCACCTCGGCCACCTGTGCCTCGACGCCGAAGAAGTCCGTGACCGGCCGATCGAACCCGCCGAGGTCGCAGAGAAGGGCGCAGAGATCTTGCGGCAAACCGATCTCGCCAAGGCGGGCGATCTGCTCGCCACCGACGACCTGCATCTCGGTGGCCAGATCCTGCGCGTCGTTAGCGCCTATGACGATCTGGTCACGTCGGGCACTCCGGTCGATACCGCGGTCGACGCGCTTTACTCGGGGCCGGGTTTCGTCTACGACCCGCGCGTCCTCGAAGCACTCGACGCGACCGTTGCGCCCTCGGCGGTCTCGCCGGTCGGCGCGACCGCGGGCTGAGGCTCCCGGACGTCGATCACGCGCTCGCGTTCGAGGGCGGAGAGATCAACCGTTGGCGCGCGGTCCAAGCCTCGTCGACGTCGTGGGCGGCGACTGTTGGCGTAGCCGAGTTCGATGATGCCAACGCCGAGGACGATGTCGCCGATCGAGATCGCGGCGTTGAGCGGCGACCCGTACGCGAAGCGGTCGGAGAGCACCGGGAGGATGTCGTTCTTCCGCTCGGGTCGATGCTTGATCGTGGTCTCGCGGGGCAGGCCGTTGACCACGGTGTAGGGCATCCCGAGGTTCAGGGCGATGACGAGAGCGTTCAGCGCAATACCGACGCCGATCACGACGATGCCGCGAATCCGGAGATTGCTGGCGCAGAACCCGAGCACGCCGACGTAGGAGAGCATGAGCGCGGCGATCCCTACATCTTTGAGCCGCGCCGCCGGGAGGTCCACGGTGGCAAGCAGGATTTGGATTCCCAAACCGACGCCCAGCATCCAGCCGCGGGAAAAGCGGGTCTCGGCGAGGCGTAGATACGTGCCGTCGGTGACCTTGACCACGCCAACGGCGAGCACCAGCACGACCACGTAGAACAACACGCCCGCACGGTACTCAACCGCGTTCCCATCGTCGTGTCTTCCTCCCGGCGCGTTCGGTGTCCGATGCCGCAACGAGCGGCTTGAAACATCAAACGCTCGGGTGGGGGAGAGGGTCCGGGTGGGGTTGGGGAGTTCGGTGGCGCGTTGCGGTTGCGCACGTAGGCTCGCTCGATGGCTGAAGCGGAAGTTCTGTATGTGGTCGACGGTGCGGTTGCGCACGTAACGATCAACCGCCCCGAGCGTCGGAACTCGATGTCGTACGGAGTGATGCAGGGACTGCGCGACGCGTGTGCCGCTGCGAAGGCCGACGACGCGGTGCGGGTCGTCGTGTTGACGGGTGCGGGGGATAAGGCCTTCTGTGCCGGCGCGGATCTTGGTGGCATTGCCGACAACGCCGGCGCCGCAGCCGCGCACGACGGACGCGGTCTGCTTGCGGATCTGTTCCGGGAGATGTGGGCCCTCGGCAAGCCCACGATCGCACGGGTACGTGGTTTCGCCCTCGCCGGCGGTTTCGGACTCGCGTTGGCGTGTGACGTGGTGATCGCGTCCGACGACGCGCAGTTCGGGACGCCGGAAGTGAACGTCGGGCTCTGGCCCTACATGATCACGGTGCCGATGTTGCGTTCGATGCCGCCGAAGACCGTGCTCGAGTTGCAGATGACCGGTCGGCGCGTCGGCGCCGAAGAAGCGGCTCGCATCGGCTTCGTGAACCGAGTGGTCCCGGTGGCCGACCTCGACATTGCGGTCGACGAGTTCGCGACGTCACTCGCGGCCAAGTCTCCGCTCGTCTTGCGTTGGGGGCGTGATGCCTTCTATCGGGTGTTGGAGATGGACGCGGACTCATCCCTCGACTACCTCCAAGGGATGCTCACCATCCACACCCAGTCCGAGGACGCCGCGGAAGGTGTCGCCGCGTTTGCGGAGAAGCGCACCCCCGAATGGAAGGGCCGGTAAGTCCTCACTTTGAGGGTCGGTCAGCTGCGACGGAATCCGCCCTCGGAGTTGATGACCTGACCGGTGACCCAGGCGCCGTCGTCCGACACCAAGAAGCCGACGAGGTTCGCGGCGTCGGTCGGGGCGCCCCAACGCCCGAACGGCATCGATCGAGCGACCGTTTCGTTGCGTTCCGAGTCGGCCCACCCGGTGTCGGTGGGACCGGGGTTGATCGCGTTCACGGTGATCCGTCGATCGGCGAGATGGTCGGCCAGGCTGGCGGTCATCTGGTGGATCGCCCCCTTGCTCACTGAGTACGGCAACTCATTCGGCATCGGCGCGAGATGTTGACCGCTGGTGAACAGGACGACCCGTCCACCCGGGCGCGCGTCGTCATGGTGCGCGGCGAAGGCTTGGACGAGCAACACGGTGGTGCGAGCGTTCACGGCCCAGGAGAGATCGAGTTCGTCGGCCGTCACGGTTTCCAACGATTGTTGCGAACTCCGCGCGTGGTTGGCAACGAGGATGTCGATCGCGCCGAAGCGCTCGTGTGCAGCAGCGATGACCTTCGCCGGTGCATCCGGTTCTGCGAAGTCCGCCTCGAGGTGGCCGACGCGCTCGGAGTGACCGAGCGAGCGGATCAGCGCGTCGATACCGTCGTCATCTGCACCCCACGGCTGGGCTTCGTCGTGAGCGGTCCATGACTGGACGAATACCGACGCGCCGTCGGCCAGAAGTCGTTGCGCGATCGCGAAGCCGATCCCGACGCGTCGACTCACCCCGGTCACGATCGCGACCCGTCCCCTGAGTGGTGCATCCATGACCGCCGACGGTAATGGGCAATGAACGTGCGCTTGTGCGGGCGGTAGCTCAGCGTGTTTCTGGTGCGGGGTCGAACAAGGCCAGCTCGGCAGCATCGGGCGCTTGGAAGCGCGGAAGCCAACCGTCGAGGTCGGCGCGGCGGATCGGATGGCTGTCCCAGGGTGGCTGGGAGTTTCGTGCATCGATGCGCCGCCACAGCTCGTCGGCCGGCACGTCGAGGTAGTGCAACTCGACTCCGACACCAAGGTCACGAGCCACGGATCGCATCTCGTCCCGTTCGCTGCGCGCCCAGAGCCCGAAATCGAGGACGACACTCAGGCCCAGGCGCAGAATCTCCTGGGCGAGCCGCCAGAGTTCGTGTTCGACTTTCTCCCGGGTCGGTTCGTCCCAGGGGGTTGAACCGAGCGCCCAGAGCCACTCGTCCTTCGTGAGGCGCACAGCACCCCGATCTGCGGCGAGCTGCCGTGCGAGCGTGGTCTTCCCCGCGCCCGGCAATCCGCAAGTGAGAATCAGTCGGGTCTCGCGCACAGCGTCTGAGTCCAGCAGTTCCCACCGTCAGGTGTCGACCATTTGCAGCGCGCGTGGTGT
>JANYJV010000139.1 GCA_025361725.1 Acidimicrobiia bacterium
GATGTTGGCGCCGACGTAATAGACGCGGTCGTCGGTGGGGGCGCCGTCGTCGTCGGGCACGAGAAGGTCGTACTGGCCGAGCACGCGCTGGGCCACGTACCCGAGCAGCACTCCGAGTTCGGTGCCGGCCACGCGCCGGCCGACGGGCGCGAACGGATTGCGAGCCATCTTCTCGCCCACTCGGTCCGTGAGCGGTTCGAGCATCCGGCGCATCGACCGAACATTCGCCGCGACCCACTCCCCACGATCGACGACCTCTGCGATCGCCCGACCCGGTGAACGCAAGCCGGTGTAGTCGGCGACGGCGGCCTCGGCCTCCGCGGTGGCATCGGCGAAATCGCCGTGCAGCGACGCCGAGAGATACGAGTCCGCGAACACATCACGCCCGGCGATCGTGCGGGCGACGCGTTCGGCCAGGCGCCAGTCGATCGGCTCGGATTTCGACCGATCGTGGGCCGGAGCGGCCATTGCGATCAGCGACCTCGGTGCTTGAGTCGCCAGACCTTCAGGTAGTACGCCGCCGGCATGCCCACAAACACGAGGCCCAGCGCGCTCAATCCGAGCACCGGGGCCAGCCAGTAGTGCCACGGCTGGGCTGCGTCGTCGCCACATCCGGTGGTGAGGACCGCAAGCATCGCCACCAGGGCGACGCTGCGGAACGACGAGGTCAGCTTGGTCACGAAGAAGCTCCTACGAACGATTCGGGCTCGGTCATCGTAGAGGGGCCGTGCAGGCGTCCGGCAACTTCAGGGCGCACATCCGATTCCCGCCCCGGACCGGCGTGATCGCGCTCAGGCCGTCGGCGGTTCGAGGCCGAGCGCCTCACCGATGCGGTGGCGCAGCGCCGCGGGTGCTTCCTCCGAACACGACACCGAAATGACGCGACGGATCTCGATCTCGAAAAGGAAGCCGTCGGCACACGGCGGGCAGTCGTCCAGATGGCGCTTGATGGCGCGCCGCTTCCAGACCGTCATCTCGCCGTCGAGGTAGTGGTACACCCGGTGTATCGCGCCGTCGCAGTCCATCGTCTCGATTCGGTCCGTTACTTCCCGGCGGGCGTCGACCCGATGGGTACCAGCCCTCGTTCCATAGCGAGGTCCCACAACCGCGTCTGCAGCTGCTTTCTTCCCCGGTGCAGCCGACTCATGACCGTGCCGATCGGAACGTCCATGATTTCAGCGATCTCCTTGTAGGAGAAACCTTCGACGTCGGCGAGAAGCACCGCCATCCGGAACTGCTCGGGCAGGGCCTCGAGGGCTTCCGTGATTGACGCCTCCGGAATCGAGTCCAACACCTCGGCCTCGGGCCCGCGCTCGGCCGCGACTGCTTCCAAGCCACCGATCTTTCGGTACAGGTAGAAGTCCTCGACGTCGTCGAGGGTCTCCTGCTGGGGTCGACGCTTTTTCGCCCGGTAGATGTTGATGTAGGTGTTCGTGAGGATCTTGTAGAGCCAGGCCTTCAGGTTCGAGCCTTCTTGGAACCCTTTGAACCCCCGGTAGGCACGGAGGTAGGTCTCCTGCACGAGGTCTTCGGCATCACTCGGATTGCGCGTCATCCGCATCGCCGCCGAGTAAAGGGCCGACATGAATGGCATCGCCTGCTCTGCGAAATCCGCCTGGTCAGCCACGGAGAGGAGGATATCTAGTGAGGACTCCGCGTCCGGCACTCCCGAACCGACCCTTCTGCTCGTCCGCTCCGTGGTCGAAAAGCGCGTGCACGTCGGGGCGGTTGTCGGTGGTGACGTAGAGGTCGCCGTCGGGGCCTTGGACGGGGCACGCAGGCGCACGCCGATCGCGAAGGGCACGAACGTGGACCGGACCGGACCGTCGGCGCGCGGTTGGAAGATCCGGAGCTGCTGGCCCTCGAGGACCGCGACCGTCACGGAGTTGCGTCACGAACGCCAGCGAGGTCCGGTGAGGAACGTGGCGCCCGACGGCGCGATCGTCGGATCGCCCGAAGACCACACCGCGGACACCGCGGCCGGGAACTTGACGAGGTCCGTCATCGGCACGTTTTCGTTGTAGCCGGGAACGGGATCCCACCCCAACGGCCGAATCACCCGTCCCCACCCAGAGGTATCCGTCATTGCCGAAGCGCGGCCGCAGCCGGAGCGACCGCCGAGCTGGCCGTTCGGGTTGATGGGCAGACCGGTGATCAGATCCGTTCGGGCCGAGAGCCCCGACCAGCCTCGGCTGGAACACCGATACGTTGAGCTGCGGCGACCCGTCGCCGAGCGCGAACGGGTGCAAGCCACCGAGTCCGTCGAGCACGAACCCGCCCGTCCGATCGGGCAACAGAGCCAGAACGCGTGCGATGTCTCGCCCGGGCCACAAAGGGAGCGGACCCCGCGGCACCACGCTCGGAACGCCGGTGTGATGCATGGCGCCGTACCCGTCGAGGACGAACCCACCACTGTCGTCAGCCGCGATCGGCGTGCGGACGACGTTGGTGAACCCAAGCCGCGGTGGACGAGCCGAACCCGATCCGACGCATCGCGCAATGCTTGCCGATTGAAACCCGATCGCCGTGGCTCTGGAGGCGAGAATCTCGTCCATGACGCGAGGTCTTCGGCTCACCGACGGGATCGTCGAACTCCGACCGCCCCGTCGCACCGACGCGCGCCCGCTGTACGAAGCCGTGACCGCGTCGCTCGCCGAACTGGTGCCGTGGATGGTCTGGGCCCACGCCGGCTACCGAGAAGTGGAGGCGGCCGAATGGGTACGGCGCGCCGGACGCGCCTTCGCCGACGGACTCGAGTTCGCCTTCGTGGTGCGTTCGGTCGAGACCGGAGAGCTGCTCGGTTCTGCGGGTTTGAACAGCATTGACCGGATCAATCGGTGGGCGAACCTCGGATACTGGATTCGCAGCGACCGCACGGGGCACGGGTACGCAACCCGATCAGCTCGGCTGGTCGGTGCCTTCGGGATGAGCGAGGTGGAACTCGGCCGGATCGAGATCCTGGCGGCCGTCGACAACGACGCCAGCCAGGCGGTCGCCGAGCGCATGGGCGCGCTGCGAGAAGGCGTCCTGCGACGGCGCCTTCGAGTCGGCCTTGAGGTCCAAGATGCCGTGGTGTTCTCGCTCGTCTGAGGGAAAGGAGTTCGTGGTCAACACGAGATCAGTCCCCAGATCACCAGGATGGTCTCCAGGAATGGATCCCACCTGCCGAGGGTTCCATCATCACGTTTCCTCGACCCGGCTCACCACGCGGATCACACCGCGAGCTCAAGGGTCACAACCCTACCAACCGTAGAATCCGGACGACTTGGGGGATTCTGCCCACTTCAATCGGCCTGGCCGAAGGGCCGGACACCGCAGCTTGGCTCATCGGCTTGGCCACGATCGTTTGGGCCATCGTCCTGGACCAGGGCACCAAGCTCTGGGCCGGAGGCGCGGCCTCTCGGGGAGTCGAGATCGCCCACAATCCGAGGTACGCGCTCGGTGTTCTCGGCGGATCGGTGCCCGTCCTCATCGTCGGCACGATCGTGGTGCTTGGCGTCTTCGCCGTGGTGATCGTGCCGTTCGCCTTCCGGGTCGGGCTGCCGGCCTGGATTCCGGGCCTTGTGCTCGGCGGCGCGGTGTCCAACATGATCGACCGAGCGCGCTTCGGTGCGGTCCGGGACTTCATCGCCACCCACTGGGCGATCATCAACGTGGCCGACCTCTGTGTCTTGGGCGGCGTCTTGATCCTGCCGGTGCTGCTCGCGATTCGCTGCGCTCGGCTCTACGCCGCGCACGAACGGGCCGTCTCGCCGCATCCCAGCCGCGGCTGACCACGCCACTCGACGAGGAGTTCCGTTGCCCAACCCGGCGAAGACCAGCCCCCGACGCGCCACGCTGATCCAGCGCCTCCGGTACCGGTCGACCTCGCGCTCGCACGCGGGCCGATCGTGGTCATCGCCTGGCTTGGGGGACTGACCCTCGCCATCATCGACGCCGCCGCGTTCGCATCGTTTCTCGCCGGCGCGTATCCCGACGACCAAGGTCACGGCGCCGGACTCGCCGAAGCGATGGCGCGCGGACCTGCTCACTGTGTTCAACGAACGCTTCGACTCGAACGGTGTGACATCGTGCTTCGCCCCGCGGGTCACTACGTGAGCAGCGACTCGGTGTCGGTTGCGCAGCTGCGCGCCGCCGGACTGGAACGCAACGAA